>NZ_JBMPPH010000054.1:0-21975 GCF_049340285.1 Undibacterium sp. SXout20W
AGATGTGTGTAGTTCATTATGCAATTTCGACTGGCCGGTCAAAAAGGCACAAATGCTATCGCATCTTGCCCTCATTAACCGGTACCGTTCATAAATTGCACTTCATCCTAGAATTCGCCTAATTTAATAATTTAATAATTTAATAATTTAATAATTGAATTATAGAGTTATGGTTACTTTTGCAGATGATCAATGAGCTTGTGTAAACCGCTTGTCAGCGCTTGAATTGAACTTTGCATATCCCATTGATCACTGTCGACATCGACATGATTTGAAATGGCTCTGATTTCGAGAAACTTCTGCTGCTCTTGCTGACAGACGTAAAAAAACGCTGCGCCCTCCATGTTTTCTACATCAGCGATGTTGGTATCAATAAATGGTGCCATCGCAGCATTGACTGAAATCCCCTTTGCCAAAGGAAACAGCGCTGGCACAGGCAGATGCTCGCAACTGAGTACATGACGTCGCTCAAATGCCATATCGATCGGTAGATGTGCTAAATGGACAAATCCATTTGGCGTAAAAAATCCTAAATCAGCTTCAACTTCAGTGTTCACGAGGACAACGTCATTTATTTGAAAGGGTGAATGCGGGAAGACGCCGGCAATGCCAGCTAAGATCAGAATATCGGGCTGTTCTTGAATAGCCTTTAATGTTGAATAAGCTGTGGCGGTCAGCCCGACACCAGAAATAACCGTGTTTACCTCTAGGCGCTGGAACATGCTGGCCTCCGTCCGGGTCGGAAAAAGAACGGTAATTTTCATGGTTTATTATTGAGTAGTCTTAAATTTACCGCGCGTTTGATCGCACTTATATCAAAAAAATGAAACCTGGCCTGCTTACTTGAATATCATTCATCAGAATCACATCGCCAGCAAACTTGCTATCTCAAAGGGCAGTATTTGCCTGGGACGATGGCAACTTGATATCGTACCTGAATGCGACTCGTCTGATGTCATGGCATAAAAAAGTTCTTTAGCACCCATGAGCTTATTGTAGGTGTAAATTGTGCAATTTTTGTAGTTGTTGATGCAAAAATTTTGTTAAATATGATTGGGCAAAGGTGCCTTCTGTTGCATCTTGTTAAATCGTCTTGAAAATACTTTTTAATGGTGTGTATGATGAATCGTTACAACTACATATTAGTTTTTATCATAACGACAACGTATCGAACACTGACATTTCCAATAACAGACAAACTCAGGCACAGGACTTTACAAAACACCCCCGGAATAACGTTGTTCAAAGCTAGTACATCACATCAATAGCGATGTCTTCATTGCTTTCTAAGACGTTTTAATTCCGGCCTATGACTTAAGTCCTCACAAAAATATTCGAGACGCTTGCTATGCAATATATCAGTGATCCTTGTCTGATCTCGGCAGAGTACGCGAGAAATGATCTTGAACATGAGATCGATGCGTATAAAAATCGTCGCATGACGGGTGACCTATACAGACGATCACTTGTCGGCCCGGTGTTTTATTTGATTGCCAGTGGATTGACGATTTGGCTTTCTGATTTCTACCAAGGACGCGTGTGGCTTCTGTGTTCCATTGGCTTGGCGTTTTTGTGGCTGGGCTGGCGTCGTTATCAGCATTTACCCCCACCCCCAAGGTCTGGCTCTTTGCAGTACTTGCGTTGGAATAAGCAACAGTGGCGACTTATTCATTTGGGTACGCTCATATGGAGTGGCCTCGCCACTATGACGGGCGCGCTAGAAATGCACGCAAACAATGCGGTTATCGTGACGGTGATTACAACCATTGCGTTTAGTACAGCCGCTAGCCATGGATTCTCAATGCATCCGCGCCAGGCAATGATATGTCTGATTGAATTCACTGCGCCACAGACCTTGGTTTATATTTTCTATGCAGTCGATTTACGCTCTATTGGGTTGACCATGTGTATTTACTTTGGCTATCTGATGATGAATTTGCATAGCAATGCCAAAGAATATAAAAAACAAATTGAGACTGAAGTCAGACTTATTCAAAGTCGTGCTGAATTAGCGCAATTATCGCTGACGGATGCGTTAACTGGCTTACCTAATCGCCGCAGTTATGAGGCAGCGTGGAATCAAATCTGGCGTATCGCTGCACGTAAAAATGAGGTGCTGGGGTTGCTTATTATCGATCTTGATTACTTCAAAAAAATCAACGATAAATACGGACATAATGCCGGTGATGATTGTCTGAAGCACTTCGCGAAAATATTGCGGCACCATATACGACGCGAGAGTGATGTCATGGCGCGCATCGGTGGTGAGGAATTCGTGGTTATTTTACCTGGAACCACCAGCGAATTGGCCTATGCCATTGGCGAAAATCTAAGGCGAGATTTGTTTGCAAGTCCTTGCCAGGTTGAAACGCAAAAAATTCAAATTACCGCCAGTATCGGCGTCGGTGTCGCTGATTGGGCGAAGGATAAAATACCTGCCGATACGTTTCATCGCGTTGACCTCGCCTGTTATCAAGCGAAGACACAGGGTCGTAATTTTGTTGTCAGGGCTTAAACTGAAAATAAATTAAGCGTATTTTTTACTGTCGGCAAACCTGGAAAAGCAGTATTCAAATGTATATCGGATAACTGCAAATGTCTTTCACATACTTGAGCAAGAACCGTACGGAAGTCGGTTGTCACTGGTACATCTCTGCCTTCGTATAACTGATTGTTGCTAAGACCTCGCCAGTCGCCTAAAACTTTGCCACCAGCTACTTTACCACCGAGAATCCACATGACATTGCCATGTCCGTGATCTGTTCCTCCATTACCATTTTGTTTCGCTGTACGACCGAATTCTGACATGACGACGATGGTCGTGTCGTCAAACATCTTATCGAGACGTCTGGCTAAATTCGCCAGACCTTGTCCTAATGGTGCTAAACGATTCGCTAGCTGACCTTTTGCACCGCCTTGATTGGCATGTGTATCCCATCCTCCAAGTGCCATGAAAACCAACTGAATTTTGGGATCATTACGCATTAAATTCGCTATTCTTGAAGTGTCATCAGGAAAACCGTTTGGTAGTGGTGCGCCACCGTTGGCGATTTGCTGCTCGCTTTCCATGGATGCCCCCATCATTTCCTGATGTGCATCTCGTGCATCTTGATAAGCTTTCGCGTATTTTGGATTGCTTTGATAAAGTTGTTCAAACGCATTACCAACTTTTGGCTTATCTAATACATTGGATTTGGTACCGGCGGCACCGCTGGCGATGTTGGTTGTAGCGATATTACCAGACAAAATACGCGGCATTACTGCGCTGATGCTGATTGCATGCGTAGGACTAGAGTCTCCAGGCAAGCCGCTTAATACGCGATTCATCCATCCGTCACTTGTCGCCTTTATTCCAGGAGTTGCTGATTCCAGATAATCTTGGGCGTCAAAATGCGAACGAGTCGGGTCTGGTGAGCCACAGGCATGAACAAATGCTAGTTTTTTCTCGTTCCACAAACCCTGCAAATCCGAAAGTGCCGGATGTAATCCAAAGTAACCATCCAGATTGAGTGCGCCGCCTTCTTGTCCTGGGTGACCTAGCGCAATCGTTGGTCGTAAGCGGGCGTAGTTAGAATCCCCAAACGGTGCTACGACATTTAATCCATCAACTGCACCTCGCAGCATAATTACGACTAGCTTCTTTTGATTCGGTGAAATATTATCCGTTGTTGCGGCCCAGATGCCGCGTCCCATTGGTAACAACAAGCCGCAGCCACCTGTGAGGGAACGTAAGAAATCTCTTCTTTTCATGGCCTGTTCTCAATGAAATATAGTGCAGTTTAAGCTGGATTAATGTTGCATGAAGTCAGGACTGCCTAAGACCAAAGCCGCGCGTAAATTTTCTGGGTTGTTGTTAATTAGTTGCGTCGTGTTGAATGAAACAATGGGCCCGAGTGTTTGTAATAATTTATTTGCATCCAACTTCTCCATGGAGGCCTGGCGATCGGCAGTATCGGCTTGTTTGTCGATTTGCTTGCGACCCATTTTTTCACCTTCAACAATGTCACTATTGAGCGGCAAATGACCGGTGGCGAGTGCAGTGGCGAAATTGATGCGACGGCTCAACGCATCGGGATTTAGCCAAGCTTGTTCGGTATTTTTATAACCGTCCGGAGTCTGGCAGCCATAGAGCGGCATCCCTAGCAGCATCATACTTCCTAAGAGTGGCCTGACATTTTGTACCTGAACATCGGCGGCGCGAAGGGATGAAATAATGAATTGGTAAGGCGTTTTATATTTTGATGCGACGGTATGCGGGTCACGAAACTCAGGGCTAGAGAATAAGGTTGTTAAAACTAAACGTATATCACCACGGGTTTCCAGAAAACGTCGACTGAGTCGCTCGACAAGAGCCCGAGGTGGTTGATCTTGTACAAAAAACTGTGCCAATTGATAACTGATATGATGCGCTGTTGCCGGATGCTGTGCCAATATATCAAGCGCGAATTCACCTTCAGATTTACCGTTTGCGCTAACTGTTTTACCAAGCCATTGTTTGGTGCCATTATCGTGACGATCGGCATCAAACACAAAATTTGCGTGACCGCCCGTTCTTGTTTTGGCGTCAAAAGTCCAACCAGTTAATATTCGCGCTAGCTCGGTCACATCGTGTTGAGTATAGCCACCATCCACCCCGAGGGTATGTAACTCCATCAGTTCACGTGCGTAATTTTCGTTCAAACCACTTGATTTGGCTTTTTGAATTTGCTGACCACGTCTGCCCGTTGGATGAAAATCAGCCGATGTCGATAACCAGTTGTCGAGATAAAACAACATCGCTGGGTGTTTGGCAGTAGCACCCAAGAGATCGCGGAAATTGCCAAAAACATAGGGACGAATTGCATCGCGTTCGTAACTGGCAATCAAAGCGCGATCCACACCTTTACCATTAAAAACATTAAAGTGATTGAACCAGAATTCCACCATTACTTCTTCTAGCTGATGTGGGCTTTCCAATGCACGCCAAAGACGCTCCTCAGCCGTTTCTTCTACCATAGTGCCGACCATTTCATGGCGTGCTTTTTTCGATGCTTCGCTAGCATTTTTGGTATTTTTGAGTGTGGTCTTGTATTGGTTCAATGCCTCACCGGCACTGAAATCGGCTACTTGTAACGTTTTTAATTTTTGTTGCAAACTATCAGGTAGTGGCAAGGATGCAGGATTGAGTTGTTGTTCGATATACTTATCGACCCCTATTCGACTGACTCGCTCAATATCGCCTGGTCGCGGTCCATATCCTAAACGATTCAGTACATGCGCTGATTCTTGATGACTACTGATATCGGCGCCATAGACAGTACAAATCGATAGACAGAGTGCAAGCGTCAAAATTGGTTTAAACTTCGGATTCATTTATGCCAACCCTTGCGATTGATTGTTAGAAAATCATATTCGTCGGACGAATTTCACGCTTAACTTTGACGCTTATACTCAAAGATCAGTATTCTGTGGGGTCAATATATGCTACCTGGCAGAAGGAAAACAAGTAACGACAAGTAAATCAAAATGTCTAGTTTGTAATGCGCTTTTGGCTACCGGTTGAACGAATGATTTTCACGTTTTTAATGGTAGGTGGGACTTACGACTAGTTTGACTCTGCTAACGCCAAAATTTTGTGCATGTTGCAATTGCTTATTCGAAATAGGGTAAATCCGAGGTCGCGTGTAGGCGTAATTGATGGCGGGCGATGTCATAATCGGGAAATACGGATTCGACGGTCGCCCAAAATCTAGGGCTATGATTCATTTCTTTTAAGTGTGCTAGTTCGTGTGCAATGACATACTCGATGACGAACGGTGAAAAATGAATCAAACGCCAATTTAAGCGGATTTTTCCTTGTGACGTACATGAACCCCACCGGGTTGCCGCAGAAGACAAGGACATGCTGTGATACCGGACGTTGAGTTTTTCTGCAAAGCCTGGCAAACGTTGATTAAATTCATTTGTCGCTTGTTTTTTTAACCAGGATAATACGCTGTCCTTGATCAGTTGCTCACTAGCGTGCTGCGGCAGATATAGGCGTAGTTCGTAGGCTTCTGGGTCAAAACGGATGTCGGCGCTGATCTTTATCCTGGCATCACCGTGCATCTCGATGGTCGATTCGGTTATCGTCCTTAATACCATCTCTTTGCCAAGATACGGAATCGTTGCACCATCACGCCAAATCAATTCTGGTTTTGGTTTGCGTAATGTACGCTCCTTGCGTTCGCTTAATTTGCGTAAAATCCACCGCTGCTTTTCATGGATTGCCGCTTCTATAGCGGCAATAGTGACCCAGCGTGGGGCGGTAATTCTCAAGCCATCTTCATTGATCAAAAAACCAATGCTACGTCGTTTTGAGCGTTGTAACTCGTATTCGAGCAAGGTGTTATTGATCAAAATTCGCCGTTTGTTGATGGTATTGCCGTTTTCGCGCGGCGGGACGGTCGGTTCGGAGCGAGGTACTTCATTGATGCCATTCGTCGGCGTTGAACCAGGTTTTTCAGGTGCCGTTGGCGTAAGTTTACGACGTTCAGTCAGCAAAAAATCGCTGAATAAATCAAATTGTAAGGCGAGTTGTATGGCTTTTACGATAGATGACATACGGTGTCTGTTGAAGACGCTAGGCTCAGCTTTTTGAGTGTGTGGCGATCACCACGAAATGTAAACATAAACTTTTTGTTCGACAACCGATAATGTAACGTAAGTTAAGCAAAACTGCAGGATGATGCTCTCTCGCTGCTCCGCGTTTGCTCAATTTTTCGCTTAATTTTTCGCTTCATTGATCGCTTAAGTTTAGATCTTGAATCTGGCAACTTTCTTCAAAATTTAACTATAAAAGCCGCTAAATCTGGTCAGAATCAGACTTCGCGGCTCTTTGCGTTCTACAACACATCACGATCCAGCGGCTTATTTTTCAGTGCCATCTGCGTTATAGGCATTTGGTGAAATGACGCGCATCTCTGCCTCGATCCAGGCTTCGACTTTCTGCATGAGCTCAAACGGATTGTCGCCGTTGGGTAAAATTGGTTTGCCCACTGAAATTGTGACCGTGCCAGGACGTTTAATGAAAGAATTTTTAGGCCAGCATTCGCCAGAATTCAAGGCAATAGGTACGACCTGTGTATTCGTTTCAACCGCCAAACGTGCGCCGCCGCCTTTATAGCTTCCCTTCTTACCTACTGCAATGCGGGTTCCTTCCGGAAACATAATGATCCATTGACCATCGGCAAGACGTTTTTTGCCATGCGTGACTACCTGAGCGAATGCGTCTTTACCTTTACTGCGATCAATCGGTATCATGCGCAGCAAAGAAATCGCCCAACCAAAAAATGGAATATAGGTAATCTCTTTTTTGAATACAAAGACTAAAGGACGCGGTGTTGCCATCAGCAAGAAAATAGTTTCCCATGCGGATTGATGTTTGGACAAAATAATGGCGGGCGCATCAGGGAAATTTTCAAAACCTTTAAATTGGTAATGGATGCCACAAACCACTTTTGCCGACCAAATAATAAAGACGTTCCAGCGTGCAGTGATGTAATAACGTTGGTTATAGGGCAAAAACGCGAACAGCATGCTGATAGGAGCCCAGATGATGGTCGCTATGACCATCAGCAACAAAAAGATGAAAGAACGGATAAACGGAATAATATTACGCATGAAGTCTCCAAAGCTGGCAATAAGTCATTGCTTATTGCCAGCTAACTTAATTATTGATCAGATCGCGAAATTGAGCTCGGTTTGCACTGAGCTTGCGAGCAATTGATCGACCATCGTTTCCAGATCGGCATAGATGTGCGTTCCTGGTGGCAAACCACCTTTCTCCTGGGTCTTGATGCCCTTGCCGGTTAACACCAGATGTGGCACACAACCCATCATGAAACCAGATTGCAAATCACGTAAGGAATCCCCAACGCTATGGATGCCTTTGAGGTTGATATCATAACGGCGGCTGATTTCGTGCAGCATTCCTGGTTTTGGTTTGCGACAGTCACAATTTTCATCGGCAGTGTGCGGGCAGAAAAAAACTGCATCGATGGTTGCCCCCACTTGCTGCGCCGCGGTGTGCATTTTTTGATGAATCGCATTTAAGGTGGCCATATCAAATAATTTACGACCAATGCCAGATTGATTTGTCGCGACCACCACGGTGTAGCCCGCCTGGTTCAGACGGGCGATTGCTTGTAATGAGCCAGGAATCGGAATCCACTCAGCAGGTGATTTGATGAACGCATCCGAATCCTGATTGATGACGCCATCACGATCAAGAATAATGAGTTTCATGCCATGTCCTTTCTCAGCCATCATCACGTTATGCCGCGAGTTTGGAAATATCAGCGACTTGATTGAGCATCACATGCAAACTGGCTAACAACGCCAGACGATTATTCCTCAAGGCCAGATCGTCAGCATTGACCATCACATCATTGAAGAAGTTATCGACTTCTGTACGCAATGCAGCCAGGGTTTTGAGAGCGCCCGTAAAATCACCATTGCTAAATGCCGCGTCAACTTGTGGTTTCACATTTGCCATTGCATTGGCCAGCGCTTGTTCTGGCGCTTCTGCTAATAATGCAGGGTTAATACTAGTTGGCACACTTTCTGCCTTCTTGAGGATATTGGTGATGCGCTTGTTCGCAGCAGCCAGGGATACTGATTCAGGTAAGGTAGCAAAGGCTTGCACCGCTTGCAGGCGTTCAACAATGTTATCGAGTGTGTCTGGATTTTGCGCAACGACTGCTTCAACTTCGTTTTGGGCAAAGCCGCGGTCACGCAATTGACCGCGCAGACGATCAAACAAGAAATTCAGTACGTCAACAGAAGGATCTTTGACATTCGCATTGTCTGCAAAAAGGGCTACCGCATCAGCCAACAACCCTGATAAAGATAAAGGCAGGCGTTTTTCAACGAGCATACGCAAAATACCCAGTGCGTGTCGACGCAAGGCAAATGGATCGCGATCCCCCGTTGGTTGCAGACCTATTCCCCAAATGCCGACTAATGTTTCTAGTTTATCGGCGAGTGCGACGGCAGTTCCTGTCGTTGTCGAAGGCAAAGCATCGCCCGCAAAACGCGGTTGGTAATGTTCGGAAGCTGCGGCCGCGACGTCAGGATGTTCGCCATCATGCTGCGCGTAGTAGGTGCCCATGATGCCTTGCAATTCTGGGAACTCGCCGACCATATCCGTGAGTAAATCGGTCTTCGCTAACAATGCGGCACGTTCAGCAAGTGCTACATCGGCGTGTACGTTGGCAGCAATTTTACCGGCCAATGTCTTTACGCGTTCGGTACGTTCAGCCTGACTACCAAGTTTGTTGTGATATACCACGTTGGCGAGTAACGGCAGACGTGATTCCAATGTTTTTTTCTTGTCTTGCTCAAAGAAAAATTTTGCATCCGACAGACGTGGACGAACGACGCGTTCATTGCCTTGAATAATGTGCTGTGGATCACTGGTTTCTAAATTTGACACGATCAGAAAGCGGGAGCGCAATTTGCCATTCGCATCGGTCAAAGCGAAATACTTTTGATTGGTTTGCATCGTCAGAATCAGACACTCTTGCGGTACTGCCAAAAATTCTTGTTCGAAATGGCATTCGTAGACCACTGGCCATTCGACTAATGCGGTCACTTCATCGAGCAAGGATTCTGGCATCAAGACTTGATCGGCACCGGCTTTTTGTAATAGAGCAGTGCGAATTTGTTCTTTACGTTCGGTGACGCTGGCAACCACTTTACCTTCGGTTTTCAAAGTTGCCGCATAGTCATTGGCGTGCGTAAGTGTGACTTTACCTGCCGATAAAAAACGATGACCTTGTGTGATGCGATCGCTTTGTAATCCTAGTAATGTCAATGGAACGATATCAGCACCGTGTAGCGCAATGATGCGATGTACAGGACGTACAAAGTGTACTGTTTCGCCATCAGGGCGTTGATAACTCATGACCTTAGGGATAGGTAATTTGCTGATTGATTCTTCTACTGCGCTTTGCAAAGCAGGTGTTAAGGAAGAACCTGGTGCAGTGTGGTTGTAGAAGAAGCTCTCTGCTTTACCGTCAACCGCGCGTTCCAGATCGCTGATTTGCAAATCTGGGAAACCCATTGCTGCTAATTTTTTGATCAGTGGTGCCGTGGCATTGCCATTGGCGTCAATAGCGACGCTGACAGGCAGTACTTTGTCACGCATAAGTTTATCAGGCGAGGTTGCGCGTACATTGGTGATACTGACAGCTAAGCGGCGTGGCGATGCGTAGCTGGTGGCGACCGAGTCGCTTTCTAAAAAGTCGCGCGATTTCAAGCCAGCAACAATGCCCGAAGCAAAGGCTTCACCCAACTTTGCCAGTGCTTTTGGCGGTAATTCTTCGGTAAATAATTCAACTAATAAGGTTTGAGTCATTTTTAAATCCAGTCAATTCTGTCAATGTTCGCTTAAGCGGCTTCCAGCGCGGAAACTACGGACGCAGGCTTATGCTTGTCATCGGCTGCGCACATGGGAAACCCTAAGGCTTCACGCGACGCGTAATAGGCGGCGGCTACCGCGCGTGACAGATTGCGAATTCGTCCAATATAGGCGGCCCGCTCAGTAACAGAAATTGCGCCACGTGCATCGAGCAAGTTGAAGGTGTGCGCTGCTTTTAAAATCATTTCATAGGCAGGCAGTGCCAGCGATTTTTCTGTGACGTCGAGCAAACGTTTCGCTTCCGCTTCGTAATTGGTAAAAAGTGAAAATAAGAAATCGGTATTCGAATATTCAAAACTAAAGGTGGATTGTTCGACCTCGTTTTGGTGGAATACATCGCCATATGTCAGGCGCACGGTTTTACCGTTCTCTTCGCGCTCTGTCCAGATGAGATTGTAGATATTGTCGACGCCTTGCAAATACATCGCCAGACGTTCCAGACCGTAGGTGATCTCACCAAGGATAGGTTTGCAATCGAGGCCACCAACTTGTTGGAAATAGGTGAACTGTGTCACTTCCATTCCGTTGAGCCAGACTTCCCAACCCAGTCCCCACGCGCCTAGAGTTGGGTTTTCCCAGTCATCTTCCACAAAGCGAATATCGTTTTGTTGCAAATCTAATCCGAGTGCTTTGAGGGAGCCAAGGTACAAGTCCAGAATGTTTTCAGGCGCTGGTTTCAGCACCACTTGATACTGATAATAATGTTGCAGACGATTCGGATTTTCGCCATAGCGGCCATCTTTTGGCCGACGTGATGGCTGCACATAAGCTGCACGCCATGGTTCCGGGCCAATAGCACGCAAGAAAGTGCCAGTGTGCGATGTACCTGCACCCACTTCCATGTCATAAGGTTGCAACAAGGCGCAGCCCTGTTTGTCCCAGTAATCTTGTAATGTCAGGATGATTTGTTGAAATGTGAGCATCGTGCTGTCTACCTTTATCGCGTCCAACGGAGGGCGAGGAATATTGTTTGCTAAACCTTCGATTTTACCCTAGAAATGCTGTTGATCAGACATGATCACAGGCAGAAATGCTGTATATGGTGGGTAAATGACCTCGGGAAAGCGCATGCTGAAGTTGGTTTTGCTGCGATGCGCAACATCTTTCCTTGTAAAAATACCATTTTGAGTTAATGTTTCTATTGCGTTAATACTTTTTACAAGGTATAAAAATCGCCTCAAACGCACCAGCTGTAGGACGACCATCAAAATAAATATTACATTGAGGAGTGGCGTAACAGATGAATACAATCCAGTCGGGAGACTCTCTAGATGCCGAATCGGAAAAATTAGAGCAATGGTATCGTTTGCTGGGCGAACTGACAGATTGCCTCTGGTATCCCGACGATCTACCCGGATTGTTGCAGGGGTTTTGCCGGATCCTGGTCGAACGCGCCGCTTATGCCAGCGTAGAAATTGTATTTGAGTCAGGTGATTTGTCGCATTCCTATCAGGCCAATACCAATCAAATAGGTAACCCGCAGCTACAGTATCTGAGCCACAGCTTAAGCTTGCATCCGTTCAGTCCTCAGGAAGCCTATGTAAGGCTGATGTTTAGTGCTGATTTTGATCTTGAAGTAGGCAGTGACGCAAGAATCATTCTCGATCGTTTCCTTGCCGAACTGAGTAAAGCTATCGTTGCACTTTTAACAACCCACGAACATCACAATTTACAAGACAATCTCGAATTGTTGGCGCTCCTGGTGAAGCAAAGTCCCTTTGCCATCTTGATTACCAATGCGGCCGGTGAACTGGAATACTGTAACGCCACTTACACTTCGCAGTCAGGTTTTGAGTTTGAGGAATTGGCCGGGCAGTGCGTGCTCTGGAATAGTGGCGAGCCAACTCTCGATAAGCACCATCAAACATTATTAATGGCATTGCAGCCTGGACAGCATTGGCATGGCGAGGTTAAAAGCAAGCACAAAAATGGCCATTGCTATCAAGAGCGTCAAGTTGTTAGTCCATTGAGCGATGAACACGGAAAGGTCACGCACCTGATTGCTGTACGTCAGGAGATCCACGACCATTCAAGTAACGATGATCAGGGCGCGGACAGTCAAGCGGATGATGCCGCAATGAGCGATAAGCAAGTACAGTTGAAAGAAGTTGAGCAAGCTTTGTTGTTAAGAGAGCAGGCGCTGGTCTCCAGCAGTAATGGCATCATGATTACCCGCAGTGACGCAGGTGACCATTCCATCGTATATGTCAACCCTGCATTTGAGCGCATCACTGGCTATCAGGCCCACGAAGTGATTGGTCGCGAGGGACGCTTTTTAGTGCGCGACGATTTGGCGCAAATTGACCTCGAAGAAATACGTTCTGCTTTACGTGAAAAACGTGAGGGGCACGCTTTATTACGAAATTATCGTAAAGATGGCACGCAATTCTGGAACGAATTACATATCTCGCCAGTTAAAGATGCGAGTGGCGCGAATACCACGCATTTTGTGAGTGTCATTAATGACGTCAGTGAGCGGGTCAACTATCAAAAAGAGCTGGAATACCAGGCGACTCACGATAGCTTGACTGGTTTAGCAAACCGCAACTTATTAAATGACCGAATTACCCAGGCAATTGCATGGGCGAAGCGTCAGGATTTATGCGTTGGATTGATGTTACTGGATTTGGATCATTTTAAACTCATCAATGACGCCTCTGGTCATGGCGCAGGTGATGAAATGCTAAAGCAAGTGGCACAACGACTCAATCAATGCGTGCGTGATACAGACACGGTAGCTCGACTGGGTGGCGATGAGTTCGTTATTGTACTGACGGATTTGCAAGGGAATAGCGATGTTGACGTCATCGCAGAAAAAATCATGACCGCATTGTCACGTCCGATTATGATTAATGGTCATGATGTGTTCGTTACTGCCAGTATTGGTATCTCGGTATATCCGCGGGATGGTGATCATGGTGAAATTCTATTGCGTTATGCCGATATCGCGATGTATCGCGTCAAAGAGCACGGTCGTAATAGTATGCGTCAATTTATTCCGGAAATGGGGCTCACTGCGATCAGTCGTTTAAACATGGAAAGCGCCATGCGGCGGGGCTTGGAGCGCGGTGAGTTCGTTTTATATTATCAACCGAAAATTGATTTGCTCACGCAACAAGTGATCGGTGCTGAAGCGCTGGTGCGCTGGTGGCATCCACAAATTGGATTGGTTCTTCCGATCGAGTTTATTCCATTAGCGGAAGAAACTGGATTGATTTTACCGCTTGGAGAATGGGTATTGGCGCAGGCTTGTCGCCAACAGGTTATCTGGAAAAAACAACTTGGCACAGACTTGAATATTGCCATTAATATGTCGTCACGTCAGTTCAGACAGGATGATTTGTCAGAACGCGTTGCAGTGATTATTCAGCAATCTGGAGCCGATCCAAGAAAACTTACCTTAGAGCTTACTGAAAGTATGGTGATGCAGGACGTGACTAGTACTTTAGCGTCGTTACGCTCACTCAAAAACTTAGGGCTATCGATTTCACTCGATGATTTTGGTACTGGGTATTCTAGTTTATCCTATCTGCGCCGTTTCCCTATCGACGAATTAAAAATCGACAAATCGTTTATTAATGATATTCACACTAATCCTGACGATGCTGCCATTGCCAGTGCGATTATTGCGATGGGTTTGAGTTTAGGGTTGAGTGTCGTCGCCGAAGGTGTTGAAACACTGGAGCAGATCAGCGCTTTAAAGGGAATGCGCTGTAGCCAGGTGCAAGGATATTACTTTTCCAAACCTCTTGATGCAGCCACTTTTGAGCAGTTTATCAACGACAAACAGGTGAAATCGGTATGAGCAAGTTGATATGGAGTGTCATTCCAACCAATGAATTGTCAACAATGCTGGTAGACGCCGAACTGGAAAAATCGACAGCCCTGGGCAGTGCGACCGTGTATCATTTTCAACACGACGGACAAGAAAAAATGGCGGTAGCTTTGGCAGATGGGCAAACTTTAGTGATAGAGACAATGCAAACTGGAAGCCAGCGCCGCCGCCGTATAGACAATTCTGTGTAAGCAAAGTGCTATTTTCAGCGCGGATTGACGAGGCCGATTGACGAGGTCGATTTACAAGCTCGATTTACAAGGCCGATTTACAAGGCCGATTTACAAGGCCGATTTACAACGTCGATTACAACGCCGATTGACAAGCCATATTTACGACGGCTATTTTTATTTTTTAGTATATTTTACGACCTGCACCTTTAAAAATTTTTGTTGATTACGCTGATGACTATTGCATGACTGCTGACATTGAAATAACGCTTCCACCGTATCCTGGCATTACTCTTCAAGACATCCTATTGGTTCGTGATGAAGCTGAAGCGCAATCGGCATTCGCGCATCTTTCCCAAGCCAGCGTGCTGGGTTTTGATACTGAGACTAAACCAGTATTCCAAAAGGGGCAAAAAAATGATGGGCCGCACTTGATCCAACTGGCGACCGAATCTAAGGCGTTTTTGTTTCCAGTGGTGCAAACCATGAATGTTGAGGTCGTTAAGTCCTTGCTTGAGGCGCCACATATACTGAAGGTCGGGTATGGCCTGAACGACGATATTAAGCATTTGAAAAGTAAGCTCGGTATCGTTACTGCCAACGTGTTAGATCTGGCGCGGGCAATGCGTGAGAGTAAGCAAAGAGACATGGGTGCTAAAGCCGCCGTAGCCAAATTTTTCGGCATGCAATTGTCTAAATCAAAAAAAACCTCGACCTCGAATTGGGCACTAAACCCTCTGACTGAACGGCAAATTCTGTATGCGGCAAACGATGCACAAGTGGCCTTGCTAACCTATCAGCGTTGGTTAGATTTGAAAAATAATAAATCACAAACTTCAATATAAAAAATGTTATCGACTTTCCCATACTTGAGATGTAAATTTTCGTCTACCTCTAGGTTGTCTCGTGGCGTTTTTTTAACGTTGCTTACGGTAAATAGTTGCTATGCATGGAACTCAGATCTCCGGGACGGCGGCCATGATGACAAACCATCGACGACGCTCACTGATAAAAAAATTATCACACATCATGCGTATGCCAATTGGCGCAGCATAGCAAACACGACACTGAGTCGCGATGGTCATTGGGCCGCTTACGCATTGGTGGCGCAAGAAGCGGATGGTGAAGTTGTTTTTAAACAGCTTGAAAATGGCCAGGAATGGCGCTTTCCGCGAGGTATTTCGCCGGCATTTAGCGCCGACGGCAGATACGCTGCATTTGCGATCAAGCCAACACAGTCACAAATCGACAAAGCCAGGAAAGAAAAAAAGAAGGGTGATGATGCGCCGAAGTCGGATCTGGGAATCGTTGACTTGATCACTGGGAAATTAGAAACGATAACCCGAGTTAAACAGTTTGCCTGGCCCGAGGAGGGCGGCAATTATTTGGCCGTATTGCGCGAGCCAAAATCAGAAGAAAAAAAGACAGTCAGCTCAAAAGAAAAAACCGATATCGACGCCATAAATTTCGATGATCAGGAAGCAAGTGGTAATCCTGAAACGAAAAAAAAGGCGCTAGCCAGCGCATTTAGCGTGATTGATGTTCAGAACCATGTACAGAAAGATGTCGATCAGGTCGTCAATTTTACCTGGGCGAAAAATGGCTCCTCACTTGCCTTTAGCGTACAACATAATGCCAATAAAAAAGAGCCTAGAGGCAGCGATGCTTCGGTAAAAGCCAGCGCAGATGAATCACAATTACATTCTGCTGTCGATCCATTACCTGACGGACTCTATATTCATCATCCTCAGGAACGTCAGGAACAAGCCATTTTACTTGGAACCGGTAGCTATAAAAAATGTCGTTTTAATGATTCTGGCACGATGTTAGCGTTTGTCAGTAATCGTGATGAAGTCGCAAAAAATGCGTCGGCGAATAGCGTTGATAATGAAAAAACGAGTACGCCACAAAGTGAAACAAAGGCAGATAAAGAAGCAGATAAAGAATCTGGTAAAGACGCAGATAAAGAAGCAGAAAAAGAGGCTCTCATTTATCAGCTATTTTATTGGCAGTCAGGTCAACAAAGTGCACAACTATTGGCCAACGCTAATACGCAAGGAATGCCGGATCACTGGGGTGTGAGTGAATTGGGAGAGTTGAAATTTAGTAAAGATAGTGAACGACTATTTTTTTCAACGGCAGAAATACCCAAACCGGACAGTAAAGTAGACGACGACATCGTTAAAGTGGATCTTTGGCACTGGCAAGATGCTGAGTTGCAGTCAGTACAAAAAGTCAATGCTGAAAAAGACAAGCATAAGACCTATCAAGCCGTGATTCATTTAACGGACCGACAATTTGTTCAATTGGCGACGCCATCAATCCCTAACGTCGTTTTTAACGAAAATGCGTTGTACACATTGGGAATCAATGATGCACCCTACAAAATGATGTCATCGTGGGATGCAAAATATCAAGATGCCTATGCGATCGATTTACGTAATGGACAATCGCGCTTGCTGGCAAAAAAACTGCGCTTCTCCGCCAGTTTGTCGCCCACAGGTAAATATGTACTCGCTTTCGATGCTGCCACGAGCAACTGGATGGCATGGACTACCGTTGATGGTAAAACGATCAACCTGACTAAAAAAATCAAAACACATTTTGAAGACCGCGAACACGACACGCCCGAGCCAAGATCACCCTATGGTGTCGTTGGATGGCGTGCTGAAGATAGCGCAGTGCTTTTGTATGATCAATATGATCTATGGGAAGTTAATCCGCTAACGTTGGAAAGTCGTAATGTTAGTGAAGGGTTCGGTCGCCAACACGAATTAGCATTGCGCTATCTTGCTTTGGATGAGGAAGCAAAGCCGGAGGCCGAGGAAGCAATGCCAGAGGCGCATAGTAAAGTCCTGCCTGCAGAAAAATTTCTATTGATTGCGACGCATGCGAAAAATCATTCAATGGGGTTTTTTGCGCAAAATGCGAACGGTGGCAAACCTACGGAGCTGATGCTTGAAAATAAAATGTTAGCTGGCGTAGTTAAGGCAAAGCAAGCTGACACCGTATTATTTACGCAGCAAAGTTTTATTGAATTTCCAGATTTATGGAAAAGCAATTTACAGTTTCAACAACCCCGCAAAATCAGCTCCGCTAATCCGCAGCAAGTCAAATATCAATGGGGTACGCAAGAACAGATTGAATACATCTCAAAAGATGGAAAAAAACTTCATGCCTTGCTAGCCAAGCCAGAAAATTTTGACCCATCTAAAAAATACCCGTTAATGGTCTACATCTACGAAAAGATGACAGACAACCTTTATCGCTATGTACCGCCATCGCCTGGCCAGAATATTAATGTGACGCGGTATGTCAGTAACGGCTATATTGTGCTACGACCCGACATCGTCTATCAAGTTGGGCACCCTGGAAAAAGTGCGATGAATGCAGTGATACCTGCAATTAATAAGGTGGTCGGACTTGGATATGTCGATCCACAGCGCATAGGTATTCAAGGGCATAGTTGGGGTGCGTATCAGATTAACTATATGTTGACGCAAACAACGATGTTCCGTGCTGCAGAAGCCGGCGCGGCAGTAGCGAACATGGTGAGCGGTTACGGTGGAATACGCTGGGGTAAAGGTGTTTCACGCGCATTTCAATATGAAACCGGCCAAAGTCGGATCGGCGGCACGCCTTGGAATAAAACCTCGGAATACATTGAAAATTCGGCCATTTTTCATATCGATAAAATTCAGACACCGTATCTGACTAAGCATAATGATGGTGATGATGCAGTACCTTGGTATCAGGCAATCGAATTTTTTACGGCGATGCGTCGTTTAGGTAAAGAAGCCTATTGGTTTAACTATAATGGTGAAAAACATGGCTTGAAAGACCGGGAAAATATCAAGCATTACACCGTACATTTGGACGAATTTTTTGATCACTATTTGCTGGGACAACCACGTCCAGACTGGATGAAAAATCCCATTCCTTATCTTGAACGCGGAAAGCGCGATATAAAGCCTTTGTTTACGCCGGAGGATTTTACTGAAGCACCTTCTGTTCATGACAAGTCGATGCAATAAGGCTCGTTCATTGGCAGGTGAATTGCGCTTGCGAATTTCAATTTAATGTGGAAAATATGCTAACACCTGATGAGCAGACGGCGTTTCTAACTGCAATCGACTCTGTAAAAGCCGTCTCCAAAAGACAATTGGAGGAGCGTACTTATCCAGACAATGTGATGCGTATTATTCCCCAATTGCATCATAAGGTTGACGAGCTATTTGTACAGGCGCAAGCTGAAGGGCGACAGATTGCCTGTCGCGCTGGCTGCAGTTTCTGTTGTCATGTCAGAGTTGAAGCAAAACAAGCGGAAATTGATTATATTGCTCAGAAGTTGCACCAGTTACCTGAGACTGAATTAACGGCTATTCTTGTGCATATGGAGCAAGGTTTTGCAGAAAAGGCGGCATTTTCCTTGTCTGATCCTCTTAAGAAGTTGCCTTGTGTACTGCTGAAAAATCAACAGTGCATGATCTACGAAAACCGCCCTACGGTCTGCCGTAAAGGCCATTCTATTGACGTTCAACCTTGTGCCGATGGTGCTTCAGAAATTCCACAACATCTGGATTTGATATTAAAAGCAGAAGCGTGGATACAAGGTGTAGGGGTGGCGTGTGCTGAAATGGCAGCCCAACACGATAGTGATCAGCCGTTCGTATCGAAAGAATTCACGCAGGCTTTATGGGCGACATTACATACGTCATAACCCCCTTGTGCTGAAAAGCAAGCCTGCACTCTTGAACTGCACATTCACCGTCAGAATCATCTTCAGGTGAATGTGATGCGGATGAATGCTTGCAGTCTTGGAAATTCTTATTTGTTACCGTACGACATCACCGTAAACTGTTTATCGATAATTGCTGGCAGATAAATCGTTTTACTCACTTTATCCTGCACCATTGTTCTTGCCCCTTTGGCGGTCGTTACGCTAACGGCCGTTGCATAATGATCTGCATCGATTTGTTTGATGACCGACAATGTCCCTTCACCATTTGACGAATAAACAGTTGCGGTATCCGCATCGAACACAGCCGCGTCCGGGTGGCCTCCAATAGCGAGCTTTGCAATTTGTTTGCCAGTTTTGGCATCCGTAACCACCATGGTGTTATTTTTACAGACAGAAAATAGCCGTGCATTTTTTTGATCAATCGCCAACCCGGTCGGTTCTTCACAGTGAAGCAATGGCCACTGAGCGACTAACTTGTTTGTGGCAACATCAATCACGTGTAACTCAGCCTTATCTTCAACATTAAAATAGATTTTTCCATTCTCATCACTGGCCGCAAATTCTGGCTTACCCGTTGTGACGATCGTTGAGATTATTTTTAATGTCCGCGCATCGATCACTGTGACGTTCGCGGATTTACCGTTGAACGTATAAAGTTGATGTGACTGTTGATCATATAGAATTGCATCTGGGTTGACGCCAGAAACTTTGATTTCCTGTTTAATCGCCAGGGTTTCAAGATCAAACACGGTTACGGTGTTGGTTTTGCCATTGCTGGTGAACCCAAGCTTGAGATCCTGCGCGAAAGCGATGCCATGAACCCCCGATGTACTGGCGATTTGACCAGTGATTTTGCCGGAAGGAAGTTCAAGAACCTGGACATGATCACCACGACTTAAAAAAAGTCGGTGGCGAACTGGATCGATATCAATATAATCCCAGTGACTGGCTGCGCCTAAATTCCAGTTTTGAATAAATGCCGGTGCACCCTCAGCTGCGATTACATTGGAGTTGGCAAGGCCAGCGAGAATTAATAGAGTAGAAGAAAGAGCTATTTTTTTGAGGTTCATGGTTGTGGATGGCGTGATTTTCAGATGTATGATGGACACTAGATGTTATTTACCGCTATGTTTAATACTGCTATGAAAAATGGCGTCGCTGGAAAAGCAAAAATGCAAGACGATAAAAGAAAACAAGCACAGCATTGCTTACAATGCGCTAATTACTACATCACACATGATATTCATTTTATGTATGGATGCAGAGTGTTTCAAATCAAAAGCAAACGGCAACCTATATTGGATGTGGTAGACGCGTCGGGTGATATTTGCCAAGGTTTTAAGGCTAAACCAGAGCGCCAAAAATAAGCTTAAGATAGGCTTAAGAGAGTAAAAAAAAGCAGCGTGCTGTGAAGCCGCTGCTCGTTAGGTAAAGAAATTATATCTTTTTACTTGGCAACATTCTTTGTAGCACGGTATCTTTAAGGACATAGTGATGTGCTAAGCCAGCCGCTGCGTGAAAGCCTGCAAGTGCAATCAAAATATTGGCTGCCAGAGCATGAATATCTTCGACTTGGTGTCGCAAGTCATTATTGCTTGGAGCGAATGAGGGGATTTGAAATAAATTAAATAGGTTGTCACCTCGAACCCAAGTATTGAAGATACCCAAAACGACAGTCGTCGCAATCATTAGGTATATTAAGTGATGAACAGCTTTCGCTAAGCTTTCCTGCCATCCTGAAGCTGCCGGCGGAAGCTTCGTTCCCGCCGTTGCTCTCCACCAAACGCGATAAACTAACACTACACTAAGCAACGCACCGAATAATATATGCGAGCTGCGAATCAAGACGCGTGGAGCACCTTTGGGAAACCAATCAATACTTTGCCCTGCACACCAAAGGCCAATAACTAAAAGCGCAGTGAGCCAATGTAAAACGATGGTTTTCTTGTCGTAAACTTGATTCATAGTAGAGCCCTATATCCTAATCGTTAAAAAGTAAATTAATTGCATCGATAAAAAAACGACCGTTGAGTCTCCTCTTAATCTTAATCTTAATCATACGTGTTTTTCGCTCGCTTTTTATAGGAAAAAAGAGGAAAAACGCCGGAAAGATAGGATTATCCGTCTTTTAGATACCACTAAAAATAAGAAATTTCTGTTCGGAAAGCCGTTCATTTTACGACTTCATGCTCAGGAGCAAGGTCGCAGTATGTTTGCTGTCATCGTGCGTTGGCTGGCAACTGTCGGTGACGTGTTTTGCTGTGTTTTGCTAGGTTATTTGTATCAGATGTTTTGCTGGGTTAGCAGAAACATTCTTGTGTTTTTAGTGTACATCGTCGTGGCTTAAAGTAGGCGTTTAATTTGACTCAATTTCGATCTCAGACACAAGCTCAGACTCAATCGCAGATTCAAGCCTTGCTCAAACCATTGCTGAAATTTTTTTACAGTGACGAATGAATACGTTGGAGCCAGCAAATGGATTGTTTTTAGTCGTTCGAAGTACGGCAAATTTTTTGATAAGCAGACGTCCAAGACGTTTGATATTCTCATCAATATTCCATGCATCCAATTTGAAACACAATCTGAATGTCGCAGTACTGCAGTTGGTATTTTGAAACGTCGATTACATCGTAGTTTTAATTAAGTAAATAAATATTTGGGGTAGTACCGTCAAAAACACCCGGCACTACCCCAGACCTTAACGGTAGCAGAACTCAGGCATCAATTAAAAGTAAGCTTTGAGCGAGAGCATGTAGCTGCGAGGTGCCTGCCATTGGTATTGATCCAA
>NZ_JBMPPH010000055.1:0-20926 GCF_049340285.1 Undibacterium sp. SXout20W
TGGGTGAGATGTGTGTAGTTCATTATGCAATTTCGACTGGCCGGTCAAAAAGGCACAAATGCTATCGCATCTTGCCCTCATTAACCGGTACCGTTCATAAATTGCACTTCATCCTAGAATTCGCCTCGTCTTTTTAAAACTTAATGAGACGGAACCGGATATTGACTTGGAACAAAAAGATTATGCGAACCAATGGGATTATCATTTTTGTGCAAAATTGACAATTACTCTATCTGATAGCAGTCTGGATCTACATTTGAACGTTACGAATACAGACGACCGTCATATTGAATTTTAGTGTGGTTTTCATCCTTATTTTCGGACCACTTGCCGCCACCCTGAAATCATCGGACTGAAACCTACCCGTTATTTCGATAAATTAACTGGCTTGTATGGCCTTCAACGAGAATCAAATAGTACTGTCATTACCGCCCCAATCGATTCGATATTCATCCAGAGCGATGGAGATCTAATCCTCAAGGACGATCATCGGCGCGTATTAATACACCGTTCAGGCTTCAATGATACTGTCATTTGGACGCCATGGGATGGGGAGGAAGGTCTTTCTGATGATTTAGCGGTGGGTGATGGGCGATCATTTATTTGTGTCGAGCCCGCTAATGTCGCCGAAAAAGTCCAATTAGCGTCGGGACAAACCTGGACAGGGCGAATGCACCTGAAAGCCGAAACAAACGTATGTGCTGATGCTTCAAAGTGATAAGCGGCGTGCATTATGCATAAATATCGTTAGGGGGGAGGCAGGTTTAAAGGCACATCAACACCACGTTCTAAATACTGGTGAGGTTGATAATAAAACACTTCAATATAGTTTCATTCATGCGATAGCTCAGGCCCAGCAGCCACTTGCGATCGGGCAATACCTTGGACAATGCCGTCAAGATCTTTAACGTCCAACGATGCACTGTTGCATGATCCACTTCCTCGCCTCACTCGCCCATCATCTCTTCCAGATTGCGCAGGTTCAATGCATACGCCACGAACCAGCGCACAAACAGCAGCATCACATCAATCGGATAATGCAGCCGCTTAAGCACTTTGCGAAGAATGGATTCGTCGAATTGGATCGACAAGGCTTTCATGGCCGTCATTTTGCCACTGCGACTTCCAGCTTAATGCGATTGAGCTGTGTGTTCAAATTACTGGCAAGTTTTTGCAATATTTAAAGAATCTAATGGTCAAAGTTCGATGATTTATGTGTACTTAGGTTCTAAAATAGAATTTTGCTTTTGTTAAAAATAAATAATAAAAAAATAATTTTGATAAAAAATGTTTAAATTTATCGAATTTAACAAAACATACGTTTGGAATCAGAATAAAAAAAAGTGATTCTCATTTTTTATTTGGATTATTTTTGTGCTGTATTTACCCTGAATCCGGCTTGAAGACCTTAAGCAGGGTTTTGTATCGGCACCCTAAGTTGTACTTAAAAGTTGCAAACGTGGCATGCGATTGAAAAGATGTAACGAAGGAACGATGCTAGTGCGAAAATTTTTTTGACAAACGAATTTATGCACTTTTTGTGGGGCGGGTAAGTCTATTTAATTGAAGAATAAAATTTAGCTCTGCGTTAATTTAAATTAGTGAACGCATTGGAACTTATGACCGACTCTTTACACATCTATCTTACAAGCTCAACTATCTTTGTCAGGAAAAAGACAAGAATTTTTTTGAAATCAAAGCTTGAAAACGTTGGTGAATGGTCATGGAAAGGTCATATACCCGAAGCGTTACCCTGGGAGATGATACTTCCGACGGCTCAATCAAAAAAGACGCCGTTCGTGCATATTTATCTTGGTGGTGGAATGTGTAAATTGATGGTATTCGATTTACCCGAGAACCTTAATGACTTCGCGGAAACGATCGCGGAAGCCAAAACCCAGATGATACAAAAGCTAGGAATAAATCAAACAGAATGGCAATTTACAATTGATACAAACCATGCAAACCAGAAAGTAATTATTTGTGCTGCGCCAACGCAACTAATGGAAGCTATTCAAAAACTTGCAGCAATCTATCCAAAGAAAGTCATTTCGGTCTCACCATATATCAATGGCATTTGGAATTTATTGACGACAAGAGTACCTATGAATGATAAGACCGCACTATTCATATGTGAAGAAGATGCGATCACTGTGCTGGTTGCCGACAAGGGCGCCATTCAATTGATCACATCTATCTTACATAAGAAAGATGCCCTTATGATCGAGCCAGAAGTGGAGCGACTTTATATCGCGCTGAAATCAGAAGCGCCAATAGATCTTCGGTTTGCTTTTAATGATGCGATGGCATCCGCTCTGGCAAACGATTATTCAACTATGCTATTGCCATCACGTCACTTACCAGCATCAGCAACTGCGCCTGATTTTTGCGACTTAGCTTTCGTTGTGGCAGCTCAATCAGAAAGTCAATCGATGTTGAACTAATTATCGATGGATGGTCACTTAACTCATTGCGTCGTTTTGTCTTAAACCTAAGTATTCGCTATGCCTAATTGATGGTAGCAATACAGGGTTTAAAAATATTTTAAGCATTGTGATGCAGCGTTCGTCAATTTGAATCACGTCAATTATGACCCTCGACTTAGCCGAGCGCGAAGGTCATAACGGCGTGCTAAATCAACGATCAAATTCCGGGCTGATCAGGTTTTCAAACGAAAAGATTTCTTCCCAGCGCTGCGGGGTCATCAATTTTCGCTCTTCGACAACGATCGTGTGCAGTGACTTTCCGGTCTCATAGCCTTCACGTGCAATTTCAGCGCATTGTTTGTAGCCGAGCAGTGGCTTGAGCACTGTAATGATACCGAGTGAATTCAGCACCATTTCACGCATATGTTCTTCATTGGCGGTGATGCCATCGATGCAGTTGACTCGTAGGCTGTTGACGGCGTTTTCCATCGTTGAAATTGACGTGAATAGTGCATAGGTGATGACGGGTTCCATCACATTCAATTGCAATTGTCCGGCTGAAGCGGCCAGTGTCACTGTGAGGTCGAGGCCGATCACGAGGAAACTGGTCTGGTTGACTACTTCTGGTATCACCGGATTGACTTTGCCCGGCATGATTGAACTACCTGGTTGCATCTGAGGTAAATTGATTTCGTTAAAACCGCAACGCGGCCCGGAAGAGAGCAATCGGATGTCATTGCAAATCTTGGTGAGTTTGGCGGAAGTTCGTTTGAGCACGCCGGATAGCAAAACGTAAGCGCCGGTATCTGATGTTGCTTCGATCAGATCGCCCGCTAAGATGAACTTTTCGTTGGTTAATTCTGAGAGATACTTAGTGGCCAGTTCAGGATAACCAGGTGCTGCGGTCACCATAGTGCCAATTGCGGTTGCGCCGAGGTTGATCTCGTGCAGTAATTGACGAACCTCGCTCAGGCGTTGAACTTCCTCGCCGATGGTCGTGCCCCAACCGTTGAACTCCTGACCCAGTGACATTGGAACCGCATCCTGCAGATGCGTCCGACCCATCTTTAGTATTCTCGCGAATTCCTTACTCTTGGATATCAATGCCTCCTGCAGGAGCTGCAATGCGCGCATATAGCTATCAAGCCGCAGAATCAGTGCCAGCCTGAAAGCAGTCGGATAGACATCATTGGTTGATTGCCCGAAATTGACATGATCGTTAGGGCTGAGGTACTGGTATTCGCCCTTTTCGTGGCCGAGCTGTTCCAGCGCGACATTGGCAATGACCTCGTTAGCATTCATGTTGGTCGATGTCCCTGCGCCGCCTTGGATGAAGTCGGTGACGAATTGATCGCGAAGTTCGCCAGCAATCAAGCGATCGCAGGCAAAGGTGATTGCACCGGCAAGTTTTGGATCGAGAACACCAAGATCACGGTTCGCCAACGCTGCCGCTTTTTTAACATAACCGAAAGCCTTTACGAAGTAGGGTTCGGTCGACATGGGGACGCCGGTAATATGAAAGTTCTCTTTTCCACGCAGTGTCTGGACGCCATAATAGACATCATTTGGAATTTCTTTGGCGCCAAGAAAGTCTTTTTCGATCCGCATGCCCATGTTTAGTTTCCTTATTTTTAGCCGCCAGAGAGGCTGGCAACGTTGTCAGTAAAGCGCGATATGATGAACCGCTATTCAATTTAATCGGTTGTGATTCTGGTAAAGATGTGTCGATAAGCTTAGATACGCGGGTGATTCTTGTCTAATGCGTATTCAACATGTAACTATGCATATATTGCATAACTTTATTTTTTGTCGTTCTTTGTCATGCAATGTGGAGATGTCAGTGTGTTTTTTTTGGTAGCGGAATTCGCTGTAAAAATGATGTGGTGAAATCGGTAAACTGAACAATGATTGATACGAAAAAAGTTTCACTCGTGGACGATGCAGATATTCTTGCTCCGCAGCATTTGGTTTATCCTTTTCTCTTGCAAGACATCAAAGGCACACGAGTATAGAAGTACATATCGACGCTCACTGAACTTTAAAAAATGATAAATGCTGTTGTTTTTAATTTTGTCTGAATCAATCTACATAAAAGTCTAGATGAACCTTGCGCATATAATAGGCGAGGCATAAGACGTGTGAGACGAACGCATGTCATAGTGCTCAATGTTGTCTTGGCGGATCCTACAGTATTTGTCAAAATTGTTTTCTGGCAGTAATGCAAAATTGTTAGCTAGAATGATCTGTGGTTTGGCTGGAATTTTTTAATGAATTTTTTAAACTGTGGAGCAATGTATGGCTGATGAAGGTTCCGAGCAATCAACAACAATATCACCCGCACCGACATTTTATTTTCAAGTGAATTGGGACTCGCAAGTCATGTCGTTTGAAGAAATATCGGGTCTGGATGTGCCATCGGAAGAAATTGAATACCGTCACTCTGATACTCCTGGATTCTCCGCCATAAAAATGCCTGGCATTAAAAAAATCGGTTATGTAACGATGAAAAAAGGGCTCGATAAAGTCGCCAATAAATTTTGGGTTTGGTTTAATCAAATCAAGATGAACACCATCAAACGAGGGCCTGTGACCATTAGTCTTCTGGACGAAACGGGTAAGCCTACCATGGTGTGGACATTGGCAAATGCATGGCCAACTAAAATCACCGGAACAGACTTGAAAGCAGATGGTAACGAAATCGCAATTGAATCGCTTGAGGTAGTGCATGAAGGTCTGACGATCGCCAATAGTTGATCGGTTAGGTGCGGCATTTCGTTTAAATAGTTTGATCTCAGTATGATGGTAAAAAGTATTTTAATAGACAATGTAATCAATAAAACACGCCATCGACGGTGAATTATTTGGTTAATTCTTGCACTGAAAGGTAGAGTAAATGGAACGCATATTAGAACGCGGGATATTCAGATCACGCTGGTTATTGGCACCGATGTACTTGGGAATCGCAGCACTTTTGCTGCTGGTGAATATAAAATTTATCCGGCAATTCTATGATTTTGCGGTCGAGATTATGCACTGCACGCCAAAGGAATTTATCATTGGCGTTTTAGCTCTGATCGACGTCGTTATGCTGGCGAATTTACTCGTGATTTTTTTATTTGCAGGCTACGAAAATTTTGTTTCAAAGCTATCTACCGAAACCAGCGAAGATCGTCCCAATTGGATGGGGCATGTTGGATTTGGCGATCTTAAAATCAAGCTCATCAGTTCGATTGTTGCAATGTCTGCCATCGAGTTACTCAAGGCATTCATGGAAGTCAGCGTGTATTCTGATCGTGAACTTGGTTGGATGTTAGGGTTGCATTGTGTGTTTGTCGTCTCTGGCGTGTTGTTCGCGATGATGGACAAGATCACTAAAAAGGCTTAGTCAGATATTAGCCAGACATTTGCCAGACATTAGTTAGACATTATTCAGACATTATTCAGACATTAGGCAGGCACTAGGCAGATACCGCGCGTTTATGCGCAGTATCTGACAACTGCATAGTGCATTATGTTATGTCTGATAGGATTTGATGTATCCGTTATTTTCTACTGCGCCGCAAATTAGCGATCAGTCAGATCAAGATTTTCAAGATCAATTTGCGAAGTTTTACTTGTGTCGCGCATAAACCAGCAGACTAACAATGTACAAGAAATCACTCCCGTCGCATACCAATAGAACCCACTTTCAAGTTCTAATTTTTTAAACCATAGGGCAACATATTCCGCTGTGCCACCAAAGATGGATACGGCAAGTGCATAAGGTACACCAACACCGGTAGTCCGAATTTCGACTGGGAACATCTCTGCTTTAACGAGGGCGTTAATCGACGTATAGCCAGAGACGATCAACCATGCGCAGGCAATCAAAAAAAACGCCTCCCAGGGACCTTGAGCGTGCCGGATCGCAGTCAGTAGCGGTATAGTTAGTAATGTGCCTAGTGCGGCAAAACCAACCAACAATGGACGTCGCCCAATTCTGTCAGATAAAGCACCATAGAGTGGTTGCAGGCACATTGCAAAAATTAATGAACCAGCGGAGACAGCGGTCGTCTGCGCATCGGTTAATCCGACCGACAGACGCAAAAACTTTTGCATGTAGGTGGTGTAGACATAGAAGGCAAGCGTACCGCCCATCGTCAGGCCAATCACGAGAAGTACTTCACGAGGATAGCGTGCTAACTGACGCAGACCACCGAGTTTTGCCTTTTTATTACGGGCAGCTTCGAACGACTGTGTTTCCGGCAAATCATGACGCATCCTTAATGCGATCAAAGCCAGTGCAGCGCCCACTATGAAAGGGATACGCCATCCCCATTCACGCAATTGTTCCGCACTTAAAAAGAAATGCTGCAAGACCAGGAGTAACAATAGTGCTAATAATTGTCCACCAATTAAGGTGACATATTGAAAGCTGGCATAGAATCCGCGATGCTTGGAATCCGCCATTTCAGAGAGGTATGTTGCGCTTGCACCATATTCGCCACCGAGACTTAAGCCTTGAATCATCCGAGCGAGCAGTAATAAAAGGGGCGACCATATACCAACCATTGCATAGGTGGGGGCGCAAGCAATCAATAAGGAGCCAAAGCACATCAACAAGACGGACGCCATCAAAGCCGCCCGTCTGCCGAAACGGTCACCGACATAACCAAATACAACGCCACCGACGGGGCGAATAAAAAATCCTAAAGCAAAAATACCGGCAGTAGACATCATTTGTGCCGTGGCATCTTGTGCCGGAAAAAATGAATTTGCGAAATACAAAGAAAATGCTGCGTAGCAATAAAAATCAAACCATTCAACCAGATTTCCCGCGGATCCGATCAGAATAGCGCGAAGTCTGCTGAGGCTGATGGCTTCTTTTGTTTTGTCACCGTGGATAGGTGCATTGATCGGCGCAGCCGGCAGGGTGATAGGTTCGTGGGAGTGTGGTGCTTTGACGTTAATCGTGTTCATTGATGTCTCCGATGCGGTGATCTGTGTTTTATGTTTTTCTACCATGCGATTATTCAGAAAAATGTACATCTGGTAATCCGCGTGATTCACCTCTTCGGTCTCCGTAGTTTTACGGAGAAGAAAAATAAGCAACCACTTTATCGTGAACAATCGTTATGATCGCCTCATAGGCATAGGCATAGGCATAGGCATAGGCATAGGCATAGGCATAGGCATAGCGGGGCCATTTTTCGGTTTGTACGAATAATAATTTCAGCATGAACTTTCATTCATTTTTCTCATGGCGGCGTCAATACGGGTGGTGGATGTTTGCGTTCGTCGACCTGATCTTGATTGTTTGTGCCGGACGGTGGATGGAAGCGCGGGAAATTGCTGCTAAGACGCAAATGATTGAGCAGTCAGCCAAGGCGCAGGTTTTGGGCTTGCGTGGCATCGTTGAAAAGTATGACTATCTACCATATGTTGCTGCACAGCATCCCGATGTTTTAAATGTGTTGCGTGAACCCGAAAATCTGGTGTTGAAAGGAAAGCTTAACCAGTACTTTTCTGCGCTCAAATCTGAAACAGGTGTCGCGGCACTTTATGTGATTAGCGTTCAGGGAGTGACTCTTGCGGCGAGTAACTGGAATTCGCGCGATAGTTTTGTCGGGCAGTCCTACCGCCAACGTCCTTATTTTGAAGATGCGTTGGCTGGTCGCACCGGTCTCTTTTATGGCTTGGGGCTGACTACAGGGACGTCAGGATTGTTTATTGCTAAACCAGTGCTCTCGGGATCCGTCGTGATGGGCATTATGGTGGTCAAAGTGAGTCTGGATGCTTTGGTCAACGTCTGGTCAAAAAGTGCTGAACCACTGATGTTGCAGGATAGTCGGGGAATCGTTTTCCTAAGCTCGGTTCCTGACTGGCTTTATCACAGCAGAAAGCCATTATCAGAGAATGATTTGACGTGGTTACAACTCCATAGTCAGTATGGTAGTGCCCGCCGCTATACGGTCTTACCATGGCGGATCGATAGGAGTGATAAGAGTGATAAAGCACCTGAATTTGTATTACACGCGATGGTTAAAGACAAAGTACGAAGTTATCTGGCATCGGAAACGTTTCTACCTGAGCCTGGCTGGACGCTGATCGTCACAAGTGATTTAGAGGATGTACGACAGGCAAAGCTAGAAGCTTTGGTCATCGCGACATTACTCAGTATTGTTCTATTGCTCGGCATTTCATATTGGCGACTCCATCAACGTCGCTTGATAGAGCAACAGCATGCCAGAAAAGAACTCGAGCAGAGGGTGCTCGAGCGTACCCATGATCTTCAGGAAGCGCAGGCATTCCGTAAGGCGATGGAAGATTCGTTGTTGGTCGGTATGATTGCACGGGACGACACGGGGAAAATCATCTACGTCAATAATGCCTTGTGCGATATGGTTGGTTATAGCCAGGAAGAACTTCTCAATCGCCTGCCTCCCTATCCGTACTGGCATCCCGATGATCTCGATAAGCATTGGTATAACAATAGTCAATTATTGAACGGACACTCTGCGTCGCACGGGTTTGAATCGAGGATTCGTCATCGTTGCGGCGAGGATTTATTCATTATGGTCTACACAGCACCGTTAATTAATTCCAACGGCGTACGGCAAGGCTGGATGAGCTCTATTGTAGACATCACGGTACAAAAACAGATTAAAGATCGTCACCAAGAGCAGGAACGGGAACTGCAACGCAGCGCTCGTCTCGCGAGTCTCGGAGAAATGGCGTCGACGTTAGCGCATGAATTGAATCAGCCTTTAATGGCAATTTCAAATTTTGCATTGGCTGCAAAAGCGCTGACCAACGAGAGCGCGCCGGTGATGTTAGGTTCGGCCTTACAAGAAATCGTTGCTCAGTCAAAGCGGGCCAGCGAAATTGTGAAGCGGGTCAGGTCATTGATCAATCCGCAGCGTCGTGCGTATGAAATCGTCTCGATCCAAATCGTTATCACCGACGCATTAGCAATGTTGCAGCACGAAATTCAGCAAACCCAGACCGTGATTACGACAGACATCGAGGCCAACCTACCCGCAACTCGTGGCGATGGCGTCCTATTGCAGCAGGTTGTGATCAATTTATGTCAAAATGCTATGCAAGCGATGGAAGCTTTGCCACTGACGCAGCATCGCCTGGCGATCTCAGCAAAACAGATCGAGCGGACGATTCAGGTGCGTGTTGCGGATGCGGGGCAAGGAGTCCCCGACCATTTACTAGAACAGGTTTTTACCTCGTTTTTTACCACCAAGGCTGATGGCTTAGGACTTGGCTTGAATATCTGTCGCACTGTTATTGAAGCCCATGGCGGCCGGATCGTGGTTGAAAATAGCGAAGAGGGTGGTGCCGTCTTTTTGTTTACTTTACCAATAAGCCAATGAGTGATTTGCCATTGATGTTGTATGTCGTCGACGACGATGAAGCACTTCGTCGCTCGCTTCATATGTTACTTTTTTCACAGGGTCTACCTGTCCAGACCTTCGACTCCGGCGAGGCTTTTCTGGCCGCCGTGGATCATCGTAAGCCGGGTTGCGTTGTACTGGATCTTAGAATGCACGGCATTAGTGGTTTGTCCGTTTTAGAAGAGTTAAAAGTGCGCCATAGTCCCCTTGTTACGCTGTTTTCTCCGGGCATGGGGATATTCCAACGGCTCTTGAGGCTGTTCGATTAGGCGCTTACGATTGGATTGTTAAACCAGACGTAGAGCAACTATTAGAGAAATTACCTGGTGCGATTACAGAAGCGAATGCAAGGATGCAAGCCTTACAGCGTTGGAGTGAACTGACGGTTCGTGAACGTGAAGTCGCTCGCCTGGTCTCTTTGGGACATAGCAACAAGGACATCGCCCGCCAGCTTATTCCGCCCACAGGACCGCGAACCGTAGAAACACATCGTTCAAATATTTTCGATAAACTACATCTGGCCAATTCGAATGAACTGAGTCGTTGGTTGGGTCTGTATAGTTGGTTAGAGTAAAGCTGTGCTGTAGAGATTCAAGATGCCCGGTAACGCCTCGTTATCAACGTGAGCGTACCTTCGGTCTGCCAGTAGGGTCATCGATCGATGCGCCTACATCACCACCATTTCCAAAATCGCTGTTGCTAATTCAACAGATATTGGTTGTTACGCTTTGATGAAATCCCTCAAAAAAATAAATCTATCAATTAAAAAAACAGAGGTGTCTGCTGAATTTAATTGCATTGGTATTCAAGTAATTCAAGTAATTCAAGTAATTCAAGGAGTTAAGAGACCAAACTGGTGGACAGATTAAAACCGATCCAAATTTGGCATTTCAGATTGTAGCAAACCAACATTACAATATTCGTGCTGGCGCTATTTTATTACAAACACGAGCCGAAATTTCGGTGCAGTTGAAATTGGTTACTAACTTGCATATCCTGGGAGTTCCTGTTCTAAAGACGTTTCCCGCCTCAAGAGATACCGATTACTACAACGCCAATACCAGCAACCCAAATCCACCAATGGCGGCTCGTGCGGTGCAGAGCGATATAAAGAATTCCAACCGCTATCCCCATTCTTACCTTTGAGATGCCGAGCATCATGATATTTCCAACAAGCCAATCAATCGCGCTCAGATGCAACAGGCCATATAAATGGTCGCGATAGTCGCCTTCATAGGCCGTCACAGAAAAACTAATCTGCAAAATCAGGACGCGATAAACCATCGCTATAAGAGTATCAATTAACTACAGTGGGCGTACTTTTTTGCAATCTAATCACGCGTACTTGCCAGTGCTCTGGTTCGCAATAAAAGCAGTGCTGTAGCCAGACCAACGATGAGATTAAGCAACTTCAACCAATTTCAACCAATTTCAATCAATACCCCCCAATACCCCCAATACCCCCAATACCCACGTTTGAAATAGGCATCGGTGGGCGCTTTTGCGACTGTTGAATTACGGGCAATGTAGGTTTCAGTGGCTGCCAAGGAGGTCAGGCGGTAATGCCACTCTCCATGCATCATCCATCGTTCAATTTGCGCTATCGTCGCGATCACTCTTGAGAAGAGTACAGCGAGGTCTATAGCGATCCATAAAATTTTTTCTCTAATTCAGTCTCCTCTTAACATTATTGATTTTTATAAAACTATAGGCACTTGAATCACGTGCATAGGGCCTTCCTGAATATCTTCAAAAAAATCCGCATGAAGATTCATCCGCTGGAGCAACTAGTTCAACATTCAGCCAATGGGCGAAGGCGATAATTTAATAATTTCAAATTCGCATCAGTTTACTAATAAAGCTGCGCTAATAACTATGCTAATCAATGACACAAAATAAAACTTGTTCAGATACGCCTTGTCACTGGCTCGTAACTTTATTCCAATACCATCACTCTGCCTGATTTTTCCGCCACCTGTCATACCACTCTTCCTTATACGCAAGGAGTTTAAAGCCATGAAATATGCAATATCTATGATTGCCACACTGACTGCCAGCTTGATGCTAGGCGGTTGTGGCAGTTCTTCTACTACATCGACAACCACACCAGTAACACCAGCGATTACTGCTACCCGCACGATCATTATGGTGTGGGACGGTTTGCGCCCAGATTCTGTTAACGCCACCGATACACCTAATTTGTATGGCTTGCGTCAATCCGGAGCCAACTTTACGGATAACCATTCGACGTATCCAACCTTCACGATGATGAATGGCTCATCATTTGCTACAGGTTCTTTTCCTAAAACCAGCGGTTTTTATGGCAATACATTCTGGACGCCACCACAAGGAACAGGCAACACCATTCCTGCTGGTAATAGTGCTGGTGGTAGCGCACAAGATTACGTTGATCCAGTCTTTACTGAAGACTATCAAGTACTCAATACCTTGAACAATTACTACAGTGGTCAGTTGTTGCTCGTAAAGAGCTTGTTTGCGACGGCGCAAGCGGGTGGTCTGGTGACTGCGACCATCGGTAAGAGTGGTGCGGCGTATATTCAGGATTTGGGTAAAGGTGGCTACTTTCTGGACGAGAATACAGTCTCGCCACGTAGCCTGGTAACAGAACTTCAGACGGCTGGATATGCATTGCCTACCAATACTGTACGTGGCTATTCAGGTACTGATGCAGTAACGCTGTCTGCAACAAACGGCAATCCAACTGCACGTGCTGGTTATGTGACGTTCAATACCACTGCATTTGATCCTAATGGTGTGCAAGCCATTGCGTCGCGCGATCCTAGTGATGCGACCCAAGGTGCACCAGAAGATGCAGCAAATAAATACATGATGTCCGTATTTACTTCCTATATTCTGCCAACCAAAAAACCAATGCTGTCTCTGATCTGGTTCCGTACGCCAGATAATGTCGAGCACGGTTATGGCCCAGGTACTGCCAATGCCAAAGCAGGCTTGCGTTCACAAGATGCACGCCTGGGAGAGTTGATCTCTGCTTTGCGTAGCAATGGTTTGGACAGCACAACTAATATTATCGTGGTGTCGGATCATGGCCACTCCAGTGTTTCTGGTCCATTGAATCTTTACCCATTGCGTACTATCAATGCTTCCACAACCTTGCCGAATGGTCCGTTGGTCAATGGCTCTACCAGTGGCACCAATACTGCAAGTATCGGCGGTGTTGCTGCGAGCGGTGGCTATTCATTTTCTGGTGACGTGCGCTCTGCAGATTTGCTGACCTATCGCGGCTTCAATGCTTACGATGGCACTAAGTGTGCTGTTTCTCCTATGTACGGTTTGAACGCAGCAGGTACACCAACTTTAGCAGTTCAATTGGATACAACTGGATCACTGTGCGGCGCGGCTAACACGAAATACCAGGCGATTAGCGCAAGCCTGGCCAAGCCTGTTGCAGCATTTGCAGTTCCAGCACCAGGTTCACTACCTGCAAATGGCATCGTTGTAGCTGCTAACGGTGGTTCAGATTATTTCTATGTACCAGGGCACGATGCAACTACAGTAAAAAATCTGGTGAAGTTCCTGCAACAACGTGAAGAATACGGTGCAATTTTTGTTGATAGCCGTTATGGATCAATTCCAGGTACCTTAACGATGGCGCAAGTGAATCTGGAAAATGCAAATCGCCAGAACAATGGTCAGCCAGATGTTGTCGTCAGTTTTAACTGGGATAGTACGGTTTCCATTCAAGGTATTCCAGGCATCGAATTTGAGAGCTTTAGCGCCGGTCAACACGGTATGCATGGTAGCTTCGGCATCACAGATGTCCACAATACCTTGATCGCATCTGGCCCGTCGTTTAACAATACAACGATTGGTGGACCTTCTGGTAACGTTGACGTTGCACCAACGGTTGCCTACTTGTTAGGTTTGTCTATGCCGCAAGCGGATGGTCGTATTCTGAACGAAGCCTTAGTGACGCCAGCCAGTAAATCAACACCAAGTGTGGTTGCAAGCACTGTAACCCCAGCAAGTACTGCAACTGGCTTACGATTTGAATTGCCTACCGATCCAACTGGAGCAACTGCGGATTCTTCATTGACTGGTAGTTACAACATTAACCTCGGTGTTAAAGATCTGACCGTTGATGGTAAGACTTACCGTTATTTTGATTACGCAAAAGCGATTCGCCAATAATGAAATTTTTTATCCCTCGCACAGCGAAGGGATTCAGATTGTGGCTCGCGATAGGTGCTATCGCGAGCTTTTCTCATCTGAATGCCCACGCAGATTCTCTTAGTTTTAATAAAATTTTTAGCGACAAAGGTGAAAGCAAGCGCCTGCATTACCAAGCCGTATTCACGGCAAAAGGTGAAGAGCACCAATTAGAAATTTGGCGTGATGGTCAACAACGTTTAAAACGGCGTACTGACGACACGATAGAAATCTATGCGAATCGCAAACCTGGTGATGTTGAGTACAGCTTATCGATTTTGGATCTGAAAAAACACATCCACACCCGAATTGATCGCACTAATTTGTACCGTATAGGAAATTTTACGGATTGGTTTGATTTGGCACACGGCTTGAAGCATCCAAAGGGTGAATACCGTTTAGAAAAAGCTAGTGCTCCGGCAAAAGCGCCTGAAACATTGAGTCCATGTCAGTGGTACGATTTGATTCAATCGGATCGGGCAACCCATATCTGTTGGAGTACTCGTTACCGCTTACCGTTGCTGATCGTCACTTCTGAGGGTCAAGTTGCATGGCGGGTCAGTGCAGTCGATGAAAAATTGATTGCACCTGGTACCTTTACGATTCACGATGAAGGATATATTCGTAATGATGCGAATCAGGATATTGAGAAGGATTAATTTCCTGAGTTGTTGTCGATAAAGAAATAAAAAAATGCCGCGAAGAGATTCAGTGGCATTTTTTTCGACAAACGATTTTCTATTTATTAAATTTCACTTATTTTATTTCTCTCACGATGCCAAACATCGGTAACTGATTACCCACGCTAAATCCTAAATGATTAAGGAATATCTTGTAAATCAGATCGCAGTGGATCTGCGCCATTTTGTACCCAGTGCCGTCCAACTGAGTAACCCATCCTTACGACCCGTCGGGATAAACCGCAAAGCGCGTTCAAGGTGGTTCGTGTCAATCACCACATCTGGATCGTCAAGGTGCACCTCCACCCCAGCGCGACACTCGCAGATATATGACAGCACATCTATAAATCGGTTGCTTGGCAAGAATCCACGCTCATCGAACAGCTTCACGATCCAGGCAAAAAATTTTTTGGCAATTGAATTAGCCTGATCTTGACACAGTTTTAGCGTGGTTCTGCGCGTCAAACTTTATGTCGAATCTGTGACTCGATTCGACATAAAGTACCAATCCAATCAAACGTTTGCGCTGCTGGTTCTGACTCCATAGCATTGGATTCATCAATTTTACATCTTGCGTGTGCAGAGTACTGGGCGTGCGTCAGACCAGTCGTCTCACAGCGACTGCTTCTTGCGACATTAGAATCCTGTTTTTTGATGTTGTAAGTCTATTTTGCGATCTTGGTGTAGTGAAATATGCCACAATCGTAATGTAGTTAGCCTACATTCAATATCTAAGAAAATTACATAAGTAATTGATTATTCAGTTAAAAGCGATAAGTAAGCTATTAATTGTACAAAAATAGTTGCTGCTATCGTTTACATTAAATCTAGTTTAGTTACATAATCGCTCAGAGGATGAATTCCTCAATACAGATCGAATCGGTAAAAAATAAGCCGAAAGATATAAAAAATACAATTAAAAATCTGGAGACGGTAATGGAAATAAACTCGCTACAATCACGGGTTGTTTTGTCCCACGGTAATCTAATAAACAAGATTTTCAGTGTTAATACCAAGCCTGGCCGCCTCGCAACGGCGGCACTCGCGGCAATGACTTTGTCGTTAGCGGCGTGCGGTGGCGGCGGCGGAAGCGCGGCTGCTCCCAGTTCGCCAGGAACACCGGTTGTTGTTGACCCACCTCCTGCCGCGGCGACTTTGCGGGTGCATTTTTACCGTAGCCAAAAAGATCAAACAAGCTGGGGCGTTTATTCGTGGCAAGGTCCCAAAACGCCGTCCAGTGGTTGGCCAGGAAAACCATTTATGTTTACAGTGCCGGATGGTGACGGTTGGGGGAATCATGTTGATATCCCTATGGATACCACACAAACACAGATGGCTTATCTGATTTCGATGCCCAATGCAGCGGGAACGGACGCTGCCAAAGATTGTGCTTCAGGTAATAATACTTCGGTTAATTTAAATGCAAACTTAGCGACAACCGGCCAGGAAATTTGGGTCGTATCGGGTGTATGTACCGCCTATTCAAGCGAACCGCCAAAACCGGCGGCATTTAGTTTCGCCAATGCGAAGGCAGTCTGGCTGACGTCGGACACCCTAGTATGGCCAGGTGCTTCCGCTTCAGCGCAATACCAATTGGTGACCGCGGCAAATGGTGGTTTATCGGCGAACAGCGCGGGTGTGGTGAGCGGCAGTGATGGTCAGTATCCCTTATCTGTGGTCACCGCCGGTTTTAGTAGTCTGCCTGCGTCAGTGCAAGCGCAATATCCTCAATACGCTGGTGCGACGGTCCTGAAGTTGTCAACGCCGTTGACTGCAACGCAATTGGCAAGTGCGATAACAGGTGAAATTGCCATCGTTCAAGCGTCTTCAGCCGGCGTCGCTATTGATGGCACGCAATTGCAAATTGCACCACTACTCGATAACATTTACTCGCCAACCAAACAAAGCGCGGCGCAAACATCCAATCTGGGTGTGACGTTTTCTTCAGGTATTCCTACTTTTAGCGTATGGGCACCAACAGCCAAGTCAGTCGCTTTAAATATTTATAGCAGTGCGTCTGCGACAGCGCCTTCTTCGACACAGAATATGACCTTGAATTCTGCGACGGGTGTTTGGAGCTACACAGCAAGTAATAGTAATTGGACTAATACGGCTTATTACAGTTATACCGTCAATGTGTATTCTCGCTATGCTGCTGGTGGTTCAGTTGTTACTAACACGGTCGCTGATCCGTACGCCGTGTCGCTCAATGCCTTAGATCTGACCAATCCGGCGAATCATCATTCCATGGTACTCAATCTTGCTGATGCAGTTGCCATGCCTGGAGGCTGGAATACGCAAATGTTACCGACAACCTTAGATGGTACCGATAGTGCTATCTATGAGCTACACGTGCGTGATTTTTCTGCGGCAGATTCGAGTGTGGGCGCGTCGTCCGTCGGCAAATATGAAGCTTTTGGACCCTCCAATATTGGAATAAGCAACGGTATGTTGCATTTGGCCGCTCTTTCACATGCTGGCCTTACACATGTCCATTTATTGCCAGCGTTTGAGTTTGCGAGTATTGATCAATTGCATTGTGCGACACCAAGTATTCCAAGTTCTGTTGGTGCGGACTTAACAGCACAAACGACGGTGCAAAGTACTCAAAATAGCGATTGCTTTAACTGGGGTTACGATCCATTGGTGTATGGCGCACCGCAAGGAAGTTACTCAAGTAACGCAAACGATGGTACGACCCGGGTACGTGAGTTCCGTGACATGGTACTTGGATTGCATAACATTGGATTGCGCGTGATTATGGACGTGGTTTATAACCATTCCACTTCAGCGGGTCAAAATGGTAACTCCATTCTGGACCAAATTGTGCCGGGTTATTACTATCGTTTAGATACCACTGGCAATCCAACCACGAACTCTGGTGCAGGTCCTGATTTGGCAACAGAAAACGCCATGGCCGAAAAGCTCATGATTGATACCTTAACTCGTTGGACGGGTCAATACAAAGTCGATGGCTTCCGTTTTGACATCATGAGTTTGATTCCGAAACAAGTGATGCTTGATGCGCAAGCGGCGGTGAACCAGGTGGCATTAGCAGATGGACGGCGGACTGCAAGTGGCCCAGGTGTCTATTTTTATGGTGAAGGTTGGAGCCAAACTGGGTTGAACTTTGTTAATGCTCAACAGGCAAACATGGCTGGCACCGGTATCGGTACTTTCAATGATCGCTTGCGTGATGCGGTGCGTGGCGGTAGCCCATTTGATAGCGGCGCGAACATGGTTGCACATCAAGGATTTGTCAATGGCCTCTGCTATGATAATAATGACGGCTCTAGCTGCAGCGCTGCCTCAGCACTGTTCACGTTGCAGAACCGAATCAGTGTTGGTTTAGCAGGTAATTTAGCCAGCTTCCCATTGAACGCATCAACCACCGGCGCGCAGCTTGATTATTTTGGTTTGCCAACAGGATATACGGCAACGCCGCAAGAAAATATTGCCTATATCTCTGTACATGATAACGAAACACTGTTCGACGTCAGCCAATATAAACATCCAGTGACGACCTCGACTGCCGACCGTGCACGCGCTCAGGTTGTTGGCATGTCGTTGGTGGCCTTGGCGCAAGGTGTACCGTTCTTCCAGGCGGGTGACGACATGCTGCGTTCCAAGTCCATGGACAGTAATAGCTATAACTCTGGCGACTATTTCAATCTCATTGATTGGTCCGGCAAAGGAAATAACTGGGCTGTCGGTGCTCCACCTCAAAATACGGGGAATAATGCGGCAAACCTTTCAGCAATGACGCCATTGCTCAACAATGCAGCATTGAAGCCAACAAGTAGCGATATTACCAATACGACTTTGGCATTCCAGGACTTCTTACGCATAAGACAGGATACATCGATGTTCCGTTTGAAAACGGCGACAGCCATATCCAGTTGCGTTAGTTTCCCGGATCAAAGTGCGCAACAGCCAGGATTGATTGTGATGAAAATTTCTGGCGCAGCGGGCTGTGGCGATAGTAAATACAAGAGCATCGTGGTTTTATTTAATGCCAACAAAATAAGCCAAAACTTTACGCTTTCTTCGTATGCAGCTTCGACCGTGAACTTGCATCCGATACAGCTTAATGGTAGTGACGCAAAAGTAAAAACTGCTGGATTCAATGCGGGTACATTTAGTGTTCCAGCACGGACTACCGCCGTATTTGTACAGTCTTAAAAATTTGGGTGCGTCGAAAAGCACAGACACAAAATGGTGTCTGTGCTTTTTTTGAAATCAACTAACCAATCAATCACTCAATCGAGCATTCAATTAATTAATTAACTAATTATGGAGGCTTTATACGATTAAGGCAGAACCAAGTCACGGTTTTAGTATCAGCTGTTGACGTGGTTTTTTGCCTTTTTGATTCTTGGTGCAGGGAGCGAAAAAATTCATACTCAAGGAGTAAGACAATGCAGCCAGTCGTAAAATATATCACTCTGATTGGTACGATGTGGCTCGTGATGTTTGGCAGCCCTGTTGCAGCAGAGGAATCAATGCGACATTCAACAGCGCAGCCCGAAGTATCTCTGCTAAGTGAAAAACTGGACATGCCGGGACTTAATCGCCAGCGACAAATTCGAATTTATGTTCCACCCGGATACGCAACTTCAAATAAACGTTATCCCGTTTTGTATATGCATGACGGACAAAACTTGTTTGATGCTGCCACCGCCTATGCCGGCGAGTGGCAGGTGGATGAAACTCTCAATGCGCTGGCTAAATCTGACCAACTTGAAGTGATTGTTGTCGGCATTGATAATGGTAATGAAAAGCGAATGACCGAGCTGAACGCCTGGGACAACTCGCAATTTGGAAAGCAAGAAGGCAAGCAATACATTGAGTTTATCGTCAAGGCACTTAAACCTCTGATTGACCAACGTTATCGCACGAAAGCGGATCGTCTGAATACGGCGATGATGGGGAGTTCTATGGGCGGATTGATTACTCAATATGCAATTAATCAATATTCAGATGTATTTGGGAAAGTAGGTATTTTTTCACCATCCTATTGGGCAGCACCGGATATATTTAGCTTTTTAAAATCCACACCAGCGGCCAAGGATGCTCGTTTGTATCTGATGTCAGGAGGCCGCGAAGGCGGAGGCGTGAGTCAGGCACAAGATGCAGGGCGAGCCTATGCAAGTATCTTGGCGACAGGTCATCCAGAGCGTCATATTAAGCTGAAAATTGTACCGGAGGGTGAGCATAGTGAAGCATTATGGAGGTCCGAATTTGGACCTGCAATGCTTTGGTTATTTAGGCCGGAAAATTCTGAAAATTGATTTATCAGTACTTTGTACGAAAATCCTGCGCGTCCTTTAGGGCGTGGAGGGTGTCAAGTCGCGACCTTAACAAGGTTACGCCCCGATTGTTTAGCCAGATAGAGCATTTCGTCTGCTTTTGAAAGCCATTCTGTCACCGATCTGTTGTGACTCATGCTGGTGACGCCGATCGAAATCGTCACGGAATAATTTTCAATAATGGTAGTTTCGGCGACCAGTTGACGTAATTCTTCTGCAAGCGACGCGGCAGATTTGATATTCGTTGAGCCAGCAATGATGATAAATTCTTCACCACCATAGCGGAAAATCTTATCGGTCGCCCGCGTGCGAGTACGTAACAAGTCACAAATGCGTACCAGCACTTGATCGCCAAATGGGTGACCAAATGCATCATTGATCCGTTTAAAATGATCAATATCTAAAAGCAGCATACAGGAAACATTTTCGCCATCCGCTATGGAAAGATAGCGGGCAAGATGGGCATCAAGCGCTCGCCGGTTGCCTGTTCTTGTCAAAAAATCGCGTTCCGCTTCTAAATTTAATTCTCTGTGTTGAATGCTGGTGCGGTGAGAAAAAATATAGGAGAAAAGGTTGATTAAGATAAATGTGATGATGATTGTCAGCAGGTTTAGCAGGGGGATTTGCGACATCAGGATAAAGATTAAAGCAGACAAAGAAAATGCGTTAATAATTACTGCAGTATTGGGACGAAGCATGAAATAAGCAGAAATCATGGTTGGATAAGTCCAATAGATAAGGTTGATCCCATTTACCTTTACCGCGATAACCATGCCTGTTGAATAAAAAATCGTGACTAGCACACTCGCGGTAGTTGTCAACAAAGATGTCGCGTCAAGTCATGCTGCTAGCATTAGTTCCTCTGCCTGATTTCGTTTCGGATTCAGCCAGACCTCGTCCTTCAATTTCCAATCCCGCGTCGTACCAGACCAGCG
>NZ_JBMPPH010000056.1:0-20831 GCF_049340285.1 Undibacterium sp. SXout20W
ATGGGCGATGAACAGCTTAAATCATCGTCCCAGAAAATGTCTCGGCTTCAAAACGCCGCACCAAGTATTTATGAAGCAGTTACAATCGCATCAACATGTGGTTGCACTTCGAAATTGAATCCGCCACACAAAAAATTACACGAGAAATTAGACAATAAGGAGGACTTTAGAATAGCCTTAGATAACAGTATCTACCGACTTTTTCACCTCATTGATGACAATGGTCGACATCCTTTTTTTTACTTTTGTCGTTGCACACGGTTCAGATTGACGCCAGCATTGATACTTGCGCTATGACTGACCAAGTATCCCTCTAAGGCGTCTAGATCGCGTCCTACCATTTTCTCGTCACGTCCTTGTTTAAAAATGCTGAAGCTGTCACCACCATCGGCAAGGAAATTGTTGGCCACCACCGTGTAATCTTGATTTAAATTCAGTGGCTGACCACTAATGTTGACATTGTCGATGACGATTTCAGAGCCGTTTCCAGGTTTCCAGGTGTACGACAATGTTTCTGAAGCAAACAATTTGCGTGGGTCATTCGCCGTCTTACCTGCCCATTGTTGCTGCAAAAGTTGACTAATTTGCGCCCCGCTCAATTGCATACTGACAAGCTCGTTGCCGAATGGTTGTGTCGCATATAAATCACCAAAAGTAATCGTCATCGGTGCTGCACGTTGTCCTGAAGGTAGATCGTTACGGATACTTCCTTCGTTGATGAAGGCAAGATCGGCATGACCATGTTGATTTGCAAAATACAAATGTGCATCGGCGATCACATTTCCAAAAGAGCTGTCAAAATGTTGATCATCGCTATCGCGCAGTAAGGGTTTGTTCAATCGCACGATCGGTCGCAATCGCATTGCCGCCGTTTGGTCAGCAACTTGTTTGACCAATTTTTGCGCGGTGGCATCTGGGACGATCTGCTGTTGATCGATCAGATGATTCATCGCAACTGCCTTAATCACTTGCTGAGTTTGTTTGTCGATCGTTAAAGTTGACTCGGTTAAAAATGCACCATAGCTACGCCCTTGTACGACGAGGCGCCCATCAATTTTGCAGGTATAGCCTTGGTGTGAATGTCCTGATACCACCAGACTGATCGCCTTATCGAGCTTTTTACTAATCTCAATGATTGGTCCCTGCAAACCTTCGCATCGATACGTCGGATCATTGTCGTTGCCTTTATACATGGCACCCTCGTGAATCAGCACGACGATCGCGTTCACTCCTTGCTTTTGAAGTTCAGGCACATAGCGATTAATTGCTGTTGCTTCATCGTCAAAACGTAATTGTTTGACGGCGTCACCGGCGACCAGATTTGGCACGTCGGCAGTCACGGCACCGATAAAGCCAATTTTCATAGTGCCGACCTGACGAATCACGTAAGGTTTTAACCACGGCATATTGTTTTCTGATCGTAGGACGTTGGCACCGAGATATTCATATTTTGCACCATGAAAACCTGCAAAACTACAACCCGCAACGGGGCATGCACCGTCGAGTTTGCGTGTTAATTCCTCGGTTCCACGATCAAATTCATGGTTGCCTACGGCAGTCACGGAGAGACCAATTTCATTCAAGGCTTCAATCACTGGTTCATCTTTGAGCAAGGCGGAGCCCATCGGCGAGGCTCCCATCAAGTCACCTGCGCCAACCAGAATACTCGCGTGAACCGCCGCCCTTCGCTCCTTCAGTTTGCTCGCCAAATAGGCATAACCACCTGCTGGAACTTTAATTTCCTGCCCTGGATGTTGCTGATCCGGTTTGACGGCGAAATAAGGCACTGGCTGGTCAGACTGCAAATTGCCGTGGAAGTCGTTGATACTGAAGATCGTGATGTCTTCGTACCTTTCGCTATTCGTAATATTGCTAGTGCTACAAGCTGACAATCCTGCCAGGATCATTAAACTAGAAATCCGTTGAAATGCGTTCATAGTTATATTGGTTTATAGGTGATCAGATAAATGCATTGCAAATCCCAAACTAAAAAAGGTCTGCAACATGTCAATGTTACAGACCTTTCTGGTCAAACTATTTGCTGAACTATGTCACAGCAAGGGTCGCTTCTTCAGATTAATAATCTACAGAGAATGTCACTGACGTGAAGCGTGGAGCACCTACATAGTAATACACAGTCTGTGCAGTAGCGGTACCATAAGCTTGTGCATTGGTGACGTTGAAGCTAGATGGATTACGATATTGCTTGTTCGTCAGGTTGCTCACATTCAAACGCAAAGTTGGCTTTTTCATCCAACCATAATTGGAGAACTGATAACCAGCATCTAAGCCAAATACGGTATAGGCAGGTACCAATTCATCATTCGTCATGGTTGCCCATTGGCTGCTTGTATATTTCGCTTTAACACGTGTGTACCATGCAGCTGTTTCATACTGAACACTTAAACCAGCTTTCCACTCAGGAACCAAGGTCATGTTTTTGCCAGCGGTTGGCAAAGTGGCCGTAGCACTAACGATCAAATTGTCCTGGATTTCGCTCTTAGCGTAACCCAAAGAACCATAAAATGACCAGCCATTGATTGGTGTATTACCTAATTCAGCTTCAAAACCATGCGTTTTTACCGTGCCGATATTGGTATAGCTGCTCACCAGTGTGTTTGGATCAAAAGCGGTTGCCTGACGATTACGGAAATTGATTTGATACGCGGTCAATTGCGCTGTCAATTTATCGTTTTGCATACGGTAGCCAACGTCCAGATCCCAGGAAGTTTCTGTTTTTACGTCATTCGCTAACACCGGGTTGCCGTTCACAACTGGCAAGTTTTGGTACACAAAATTTGGTGGTGCTTTCATGTTTTTTGCCAGGCTGGCAAACACTTGGTTGTCATTATCGATTTGATACTTAGCACCAAGTTGTGGCAACACTTCAGAGTAAGTACGGCTCAATGTATAGCTGATTGGGGCTGCTTCATTGGCGTAGTTACTGAAATCACGCTTCATTGTCGGCGCACGCAAACCAAGATTTACAGACAATTTGTCGTTGAGCAAACTGATTGTATCTTGTGCAAATAATTGGTATGCAGTACTAACCGTTTTCACGTCACGTGATTGGTAAGGCGTGCCATCTGCGCGCAATACACGACCATTGGTTAACCAAATATCATTAGCAGTGCCATTTGCACTGACCAGGCTCATAGGACCGAATTGTTCGTGTGATGCACGTTCGAACCAGAAACCAGCGAGAACTTGGTGATTGTCAAAATTATGCGTAACAGACGCAGTGACACCAGGACGGTTGGTACGAGTCACGCTCGCGTTGGCAACAATGACTTTATCCAAAGTATCGCCGTCACCGTTCAAGTCTACGGCACCAGTCAATTTACCATTGGTCGTGTTCAGGAATGTGCCAGTTTCTGCTTTTGTTTTTTGCTGTGTACCACCGTTACCAAAGCCATACCAATAGTAAGGAATGATCTTGATATCGGTATCTTCACCAACGCGGAATTTCGCAGTGGCCGAAGCGATCACGTTTTGGAACGGATTTTGCGACAATTGGTAGTAACCGCCTGCGCCTGAAAGCGTTGCGGCATCATTACCAGCAACGCCTGGTGAAGGTGCGGCATGGCCTGGGAAAGTTGTTGCGTAATCGTAGGTGTAACCGTATTTATTCAATTCCGCTAATGACGGATTGTAAATATTGTTATTTTGAGCGCGGTTCATCAGGACGGTAGCGCTGATGGAGTTGAAACGGTCCATATCATTACGATAGCCCAAATCTACGTGATCACGGTTCGCAGAGCCGAGACCTTTCCACTTGTCTGCATGTGCTTCAGAGGCGGAAATGAAGAAACGTGATTTGCCATCGCCCCACAAGCCAGTGTCATAGCGGATGTAGGTTTTATACATGTTCAGTTCACCAATCGATTGTGCGACACGGAAGCGTCGTTCTTTCGATGGGTCACACGTTGTGATACCGAAGTTACCACCAGTTGCACCGATTTGTGGTGAGTCAACGTCTGTTGAACCCTGCGTCACGAACTGTGTGCAAGTATTTTCTTGGTCAACGAATTCTTGAGGATATACAGCGAAGTTACCTGAATCATTAACAGGTACGCCGTTAATTGTTGCACCGATCTGATCACTGTTAAAGCCGCGCAATGTCAAACCACCACCGAATAAACCAGTCGCGTCGTAGTTGTAGCTATTAACGGCAGGCATCAACTCCAATGCTTCATACGCATTGCCAGTTGGGCGTTGTTTTGCCAACTCTTCTGCGGTAATTGTACTACGTGCTTTTGGTGCATTTTCTTGCACCATCAAACCCATACCAACTTTTTTACCGGTAATGGTCACTTGTTTGGAATCAACTGGATCGTTGTTGGTTTGAGTAGCTTCAGCTGCGTAAGCAGACGACATACTCAAACAGACCAATTGACATGCAATGGCTACGATCGACATGCGTGGCATAAATGCTGGCGAGGCTGGAGAGGCTGGCGATTTTGTGGATTGTTTCATTTACTGCTCCCTGATCAGATTTCAGATAAATTAAAAGTAAAAAATAAAAACTTCATTTCGTGTCAAAACTTTGTCTGCGGTTCAAGCACAATATTTCGCCCGAGGACATCTCCATCACCACACATGCTTGCCAGATTTTTCTGGTTTTAATTATTATTTTGATACTCATCGTTAATCATGACGCCACGCAGTCTTAAAGTCTGATTTCTGATGCGCAAAGGATTGCGCGAGAAATAGTAAGATGCCGTATTTCTTGCGCGCAATCGATTGCTTATTCAGTAAAAAAAACAGACGAAGTTATCAACTCGTCTATTTTTTATATGGTATTCGTGACTAAATTCTTGCTTAAGGGACTTCGTGTACTTATATAGATTTGCTATATAAATATATTATTACGAGAAAAAGTCTATCACAAAAGTTTTCTTAAGCAAGCAGAGTGTTACATCCAATTATGAAAGGACGATGACAGACACGTGAAATCACCTCAAAAGTGTCATAAACGCACCACAAAAGTAACTTTTTAATAACTTTTAATCACTTTTTGCACGAAAAGTCCCTTATCTCAGTAACAACTGCTTATCACCTGAGACATTCAGAAATATGATTTATCACTTTTCTGAAAAGTAGTTTTTTATTATGGCAAAATCGGAGACTGCAAATTCGCAACAGTCAATATTCAATGCTCACGGATAAGGAACAGGGGCAATGCCCTTTACGTTGGATTGATAAGGTGCAAGCTTATTAAGGCTGAAGCCATGTGCTTTGGTATACAAAGGCATGACTTCCGGGAGGTGTTTTTGAATCTCTGCAATGCGGTTATTTCCAGCAGGATGGGTTGATAACCATTGAGGGGGAGCCGATTTATTGATCATGCCCATTTTTTGCCACAGCACGATACCCGCGCGCGGATCATAACCAGCTCTTGAGGCGATATCGAGCCCAACAATATCTGCTTCGGTTTCATCTTGGCGCGAGAAAGCGAGCATTGTTACCTTTGCAACGCCTCCTGCTGCGGCACCTGCCATCCGCGTATCGTAGCCCTTGAGACCAGCAAAAATTTCAACGCCTTGGATGAAGATATTGGCGATTGTTGCTTTACCTGCGCGAGCCGCGCCGTGTTCACGTAATGCGTGTGCAATTTCATGTCCCATAACAATCGCGATTTCGTCGTCTGTTAATTTCAGGGTATCCAGAATCCCCGAATAAAACGCTATCTTGCCTCCGGGCATACAATACGCATTGATTTGTTTGGAAGCGAGCAGATTGATTTCCCATTTCCAGTTTTTGGAACGGGCATTCCAACCTAGCGTAAATGGAATCAGTTTATTGGCAATGGAGCGCAAACGAACAACCTGCGGAAAATTGTCTGGTCCTAAAGCATTCGCCTGTTGTGCTTGCTGAATAATTTGTGCATATTGCAGCGCGGCCTGTTGTTCGAGCGCACCTGTAGGCGCAAATTTACGAGCCAAAGACATGTTGCCGACATTCACGCCATCTTGACGCTGTGCCTCTTGCGCCACACAGAACGGCGCGAAAAATAAAGTCCAACACAGCAATAATGGAGAGAGCGATTTCATGACACCATACCGTAACGAATCAAGCTTGCGATGGTAGCAGAACTACGCAATCTGCGAACAAGAGGATTAAATCGCACAGCCAAATCAGACCTTATGTTTACGTAAGCGGAATACCGCCAGACTTCCGCGCCAATTTGGCAAAACATGGACAGGTTTCCCGTCATGCAATGCCACGCACTCCAACACTTCTAAACCCACTTCGTTCGCCAGATCCGAAAAATCATAAATGGTTGCACAACGGACATTCGGCGTGTCAAACCATTGATACGGTAAAGATTTAGAGACCGGCATTTTTCCCATCAATAATGCCGTGCGGTGTGGCCAATAACCAAAATTCGGGAATGAGACAATTGCGTCGCGTCCGACACGAGCGATATCGCGCAACAGCGGTTCTACATGCTTCATCATTTGTAACGAATTGAGACACAACACGGTATCAAATGCATTGTCGTCAAACATGCTCAAACCCTGCTCCATATCCTGCTGAATCACATTCACATGTCGCTTGGCGCAAGCCAGTACTTTGTCATCAGCAATCTCAATGCCATAACCGTGACATTGCTTATCAGACTGCAAATAATCCAGCATCACACCATCGCCGCACCCAACATCGAGCACGTGCGTATCGGCTTTAATCCAGTCAGCAATAAATGCCAGATCTGGGCGTAGCCGATTTAATTCTGAGAAATTCATACTGCTGCTCCTTGTAGTTCGGTATCGATGCGATCGAAATAAGCAGCGATTAAATTCAAATAACGCGGATCATCGAGTAAGAATGCATCATGTCCATGTGGAGCATCGATTTCGGCATAACTAACCGTACGTTTATTGGTAATCAAAGCACGAACAATTTCACGGCTACGCTCCGGTGAAAAACGCCAGTCTGTCGTAAATGACGCCACTAAAAATTGGGCTTTTGTTTGTGCCAGTGCCTGACTCAGGTCGCCGCCGGTCTGCCGTGCCGGATCGAAATAATCCAGTGCTTTCGTGATCAGTAAATAGGTATTGGCATCAAAATAATCAGAAAATTTATCTCCCTGATAGCGCAGATAAGATTCAATTTCAAAGTCAACACCGTAACCAAATTGATAGCCATCAGACTTCAGATCACGGCCAAATTTTTCGGCCATGTCGTCGTCCGACAAATACGTAATATGCCCAATCATGCGCGCGACCCGCAAGCCATTGCGCGGTACCACGTTGTGTGCATAAAAATCACCGCCATGAAAATCTGGATCCGTTAATATCGCCTGACGTGCAACGTCATTAAAGGCGATATTCTGTGCAGACAATTTAGGTGTAGAAGCGACAACGACACAATGTTTAAGACGCTCAGGATACAGAATGCTCCATGCCAAGGCCTGCATGCCACCAAGCGAACCACCCATTACAGCGGCAAATTGCTTGATCCCGAATTGATCGGCAACACGCGCTTGCGCATTCACCCAATCTTCTACCGTTACAACCGGAAAGTCGGCACCATAGGGCTTGCCAGTAGTCGGATTGATATGCATCGGTCCCGTCGAGCCGAAACAAGATCCGAGATTATTAATACCAATGACAAAAAATCGATTGGTATCGACGGCCTTACCTGGTCCGACCATATTGTCCCACCACCCAACATTTTTGGGATCATCGGCATAAAAACCCGCCACATGGTGCGAAGCATTTAGGGCGTGACATATTAAAACGGCGTTAGATTTACTCGCATTGAGGCTACCGTATGTCTCTACCATCAAGGTATATTCTGCGATGCTGGCGCCACTTTGTAATGGCAAAGGTTGTTCGAAAAAAAACGCTTGTGGTGTAACGGCACCAACAGATTGGGGTGAGGCTGACATACACACTTCCATCGAGAAATTTCTCGTTCAAAAAAATCAAGGAAGGCTAAAAGGTGGGCTGAATGTGGTGAGGAGAAAAGCAGCATTCAAGCTCGCTTTAGCCGTATTTATTGTCTGGATAATCCAAACTGCGCCCGCAAGCTGATTTTCAAATCGGCGCATTATTTCGTCAAATTCTTAGCTACAAAATATTCACTACCAGACCCGCATTATCAAGCCATTTATCAATCCATTTTTCAATCCATTTATCACAATCAAATGAACGACAATCATGTATCTATCCAAGCTTAGAAGGATAACCAAGTCTGAGCAGTACGTCAAACGAAGCCCTACGATTAGACGACAAAACGACTTACAGGGTGTTTCATGCTTGCTCGGGCTGACCAATTAACTCCATGGCTGCCAACGTTTCCCGGATGACCACTGGTTCATAACTCCGCAATATCTTTTTGACAAACGGCTGCACCGTTTCCAGATGTGTATTCAAAATTGCCTGCTTAATTTCAGGCAATAAGGCCGCTGGCATAGAAAGTTCGCGAAATCCCATGCCTGTCAACAAACGGGTCAAACGCAAATCACCGGCCATCCCGCCGCAGATTGACACAGGAATGTCTGCTTTTTCTGCGGCAGTCACAATCGTGTGCAACAATTGCAAGATCGCGGGATGTAAATCGTCGTAGAGATGCGCCACTTCATGATCAGCACGATCGATCGCCAAGGTATATTGAATTAAATCGTTGGTACCTATCGATAAAAAATCGAGCTTTTTAACAAACATTGGCAAAGCCAATGCTGCAGCTGGAATTTCTATCATCGCTCCAACGGGCACCTCGACGTCAAATTCTTTGCCCTCAGCGCGTAATTCCTTCTTTGCTTGCTCAATCATCGCTAAGGTTTGATCAATCTCAAAACTGTGGGCCATCATCGGAATCAGAATTTTTACCGGTCCGAATGCAGAAGCACGCAAAATAGCGCGCAGTTGCGTCAAAAATAGTTGAGGCTCAGTTAAGCAATAACGGATCGCCCGCAATCCCAAAGCTGGATTAAGAATATTATGTTCGGTGGCATCCAATGGTTTGTCAGCGCCAACGTCCAAGGTGCGGATCGTCACCGGCCGACCTTTCATACCTTGCACGGCAGTGCGATAAGCGTCGAATTGCTCATCCTCTGTTGGCAGTTTATGTTCGTGCCCGCTTCGCTCCATGAACAAAAATTCAGAGCGAAATAAACCGACACCGCTCGCGCCAGCATCTAGCGCATGGGCAGCATCTTCGGGTAATTCGATGTTAGCTAACAAGGTTACTTCGACGCCATCTTGGGTGATGGCGGGGGTCTTTTTCAATTTCCCTAATTTTTTGCGCTGCTTTTGCAACAAAACCTGACGCTCACGATATTGCTCTAATACCAATGAGGTCGGAGCAACAATAACCACACCAGCGTCACTATCAATAATCAGCCAATCATCTTGCTCTATCAAGCGCGACGCATTGCCCATCCCAACTACGGCAGGGATTCCCAAGCTACGTGAGACAATTGCTGTATGTGAATTTTGACCGCCTTCATCGGTGACAAAACCAGCAAATGCCACATCTCGAAATTGCATCATGTCCGCGGGGGAAATATCTCGCGCGACGACAATCATATTAGCGCTGCGCTCATCAATGCCGTCAGAACGGGGAACCGCATTGGCAGTACCTGTCAGGACTTTTAAAATTCGTTCGGCGACTTGTTGAATATCGGCTTTACGTTCACGAAGATACTCGTCTTCAATTTCATCAAATTGTGCTGATAGCTCATCAACTTGGGTCACCAACGCCCACTCTGCGTTGTAATGGCGGGAACGTATGATATCGAGCGGCGCTTCTGACACCATAGGATCAGACAAAATCAGCACGTGAACATCAATAAACGCCCCCAATTCTGTCGGTGCGTCTTGCGGCAAATCAGCCCAAATTGATTCCAATTCTTTATGCACTTGGGCAATCGCTGCCTGCAAGCGCAACACCTCAGCTTCAACTTGTTCTTGTGCGACGAGATAATGTTCAACATCCAACGCGGCAGGACGCAAAAGATGCGCTCTGCCAATCGCAATACCGCGAGAAACTGGGATGCCCTGCAATGTAAATGACGCCATGCTTTGTCCCCAATCTTCAATCTGTTTGATCCATCGATGACTGATGAATCTTATGCTGACCTGCTATAACGCCTCAATTTCATTTAATAGTGCCCCATTGCAATGCATTGATATGTTCAATGAATGATGACGTTGGGGATTACTCGCCCTCGCCAAACTTGTCATTGATCAGCGCCAGCATTGCTGTAAAACATTCTTGCTCGTCGACACCATTTGTCTCTAACAAAATTTTGCTACCTTTACCCGCTGCCAACATCATCACGCCCATGATGGATTTCCCGTTGACGCGTCGGTTGTTGCGACTAACCCACACTTCACTTTTGAATTTGCTGGCTAATTGGGTAAATTTAGCCGATGCCCTGGCATGCAATCCCAATTTGTTAACGATTTCGATTTCTTGTTGAATCATGTTTTACTTTCAAATTAATTGGGAGAAAGCCGGACTCTGTTATCAATCCGCAGAGCCCCATTTTGCCCACCGGCCAGCGCCATTTCGACGACAACATCGAGCACATCACTGCGATAAGTGATGGCACGCAATAGCATTGGCAAACTAATACCGGCAATGATGGCAACCTGATCAGGTTCACCAAGATGACGACAACAATTAGATGGCGTGCCACCCATAATATCAGTCATCACCAGTACACCGGAACCATCGTTAAGCCGTTCCACCGCGGCTCGTGCCAGTTGATTAACTTCTTCGGTATTCTGATCTGCGATGACGTCAATCGCTTCGAGCCGTTCAGGCATGCCGCGAAAAACATGGGAAGCAGCTTGTATGAAAGCAGAACCCAATGGTGCATGCGTCATCAAAAGTATTCCGACCATAATTTCTTAACCCTGGGAGTATGCGCAAAAAATTCCGCATTCTCAGTTATTTCATTAAGGCACTTAAAATACCCGGAACGAGTAGTTTAAATGCAGATATATAGTGCATTTCAGACACTTGTTTTTTTATAAGTACTTGTGACGGCACATTCTAATGCATCGATAAACATGGCCGCTACATCAAACCCTTTTTGTTGCGTGATTTCCTGAAAACAGGTCGGGCTGGTGACATTAACTTCGGTCAGGCAACTACCAATCACGTCCAATCCTACCAGTAATAACCCTCTTTGATAAAGCGTCGGCGCCAAAGTCTGTGCAATCTCAAGATCACGTTCGGACAAATCTTGCGCTACGCCAACACCACCGGCTGCCAGGTTACCGCGAACCTCACCATTTTGTGGAATGCGCGCCAATGCAAAAGGTACAACTTTGCCGCCGATCAACAAAATCCGCTTATCGCCGTGCACGATCTCAGGAATATAACGTTGGACCATGATGGTACGGGCACCATTGAGTGTCAGTGTCTCTATCACTGAACCCAGGTTCATACCGTCTTCACGAATTCTGAAAATACCGGCACCACCCATGCCATCCAAAGGCTTGAGAATAATGTCCTGGTGTGTACGATGAAATGCACGGATCCGTTGTTCATCGCGCGTGACCAACGTCGGCGTGGTAAATTGACTAAACTGGGCAATGCTCAGTTTTTCGTTGTGATTACGGATGGCCGCCGGTTTATTGAACACGCGTGCACCCTGCTGCTCGGCCATTTCGAGTAAATATGTCGCATAGATATATTCCATGTCGAATGGCGGGTCTTTGCGCTGCAAAACAGCATCAAAATTGCTGAGCGGCGTAGCGACCGGGGCTTGGGCACGATACCAGTCATCATTATCGCCAGTCAGACTGATTTTGCTGATATTCGCAATAACCTGACCACCTTCCAGCGCCATATCTTCTGGACCGAATGCATAAATCTCGTAGCCACGACGATGGGCTTCGCGCATCATCGCGAACGTCGAGTCTTTATACGTTTTGAACTGTGATAAAGGGTCAGTCAGGAAAGCTATTTTCATATCAAGTTTCCATAAGCCGGGAGTGCCGGCAAATTAATAAATTTCAGGGTTTGGATCCGTTTTTTCCATCTCTAAAGACGCAGCCAGCAACGCTAAGCGCGCAACCACACCGTACATATAAAAACGATTCGGGGCAGCAGTGCCCGGTTTGGCACGCATATCTGGCACAGCATGTTGCTGAGCAAACGCTAATGGCACAAAATGCATGCCAGGCGCATTGAGATTTTCATCGACGCCACGCTCTTCATGAAAACGGTAAAATCCCCCCACCACATAGCGATCGATCATGTATACCACTGGTTCAGCGACTGATTCCTGGATTTGTTCGAAGGTATAAACGCCCTCTTGTACAATCACATCGCGGACTTCCATACCATCCTTGACGACCGACATTTTATTGCGCTGTTTGCGGTTCAGATCACGTACTTCATCCGAACTATGCACAGTCATAATGCCCATGCCATAAGTGCCAGCATCGGCCTTGACGATCACGAATGGTTTTTCTTTGATACCGTATTCTTTGTATTTCTTACGAATTTTTGCCAAAATCGTATCAACGGCCGCAGCAAGAACATCTTCACCCGCGCGCTCATTGAAGTCGATGTCTTTTACCTTGATGAAAAACGGATTCAACATCCATGGATCAATATCGACCATTTTGGCAAATTTTTTCACCACTTCATCATAGGCTGCGAAATGGTTACTCTTACGACGAAGTGCCCAACCGGCGTGTAACGGCGGCAACAAGGTTTGTTCGTTGAGTTCTTCTAAAATTGCGGGAATGCCTGCCGACAGATCGTTGTTAAGCAAAATCGTACAAGGATCGAAATTTTTCAAACCCAGACGCCGGCCATTTGCAGAGCGCTCTAAAGGTTCTAAAATCAATTGCGTACCATCGGGCAAATCAATCGGTGTGGGTTCTGTGATGTCAGCAGATAAAGAACCCAAGCGCACGTTCAGACCAGTCTGACGGAAAATTTGCATCATTCGGGCGATGTTTTGCAAATAAAACGTATTCCGGGTGTGGCTTTCAGGAATCAGCAGTAGATTTTTTGCATCTGGACAATACTTTTCAATCGCTGCCATGGCTGCTTGTACAGCCAAAGGCAACATTTCAGTCGCCAGATTGTTAAAGCCGCCAGGAAACAAATTCGTGTCGACGGGCGCCAGCTTAAAGCCAGCATTTCGCAAGTCAACGGAGCAATAAAAAGGCGGCGTATGTTCTTGCCACTCCATACGGAACCAGCGCTCTATCGCGGGCGTTGCTTCAAGAATTTTTTTTTCTAAATCGAGCAGTGGCCCATTCTGAGCCGTGACGAGATGCGGAACCATATTGACCTTTTTGATGAGCTGCCTGAGACATTGGCAGCTGTAATCAAAATACACTGACCAGACTACCGATGTCTTGATGACTTACGTAACTTGGGATGAAACAACAGGAATCAAGCCCTTCCTGCCTATATCCCACCACGTATCAGGCTGATTTTGCCAATAAATTGAAATGTTCTACCACGGGAGCTTGTGCAAAAAATGGCCCCACGATCGCACGCCACTGCAAGAATGCAGGTGATTCGCGGAAATCAACAGTGTGGTTTTCTAAGGTTTCCCAATAAATCATGAGCACGTAACGCTCAGGGGATTCGATGCCATGGTTGATTTTAAAGCCACTAAAGCCCTTCGCATGACGAATTACTTCTTCGGCGCCACGTTGTATTGCCGCTTCAAATTCGGCTTGTTGGCCCGGATGAATACGGATATCAGCAATTTCGAGAATCATTTTTAGCTCTTGGTTAGTCGTAAAGGTAAAACGTGATTTTTAGTCGCAAAGCAATGAGAAACCTTGCAGTTCATCATTATGGCATTAATCAGACTAAATCTCTGTCGCTCAACTCCTTTTTCAACAGCGCATAAAACACTGGAGCCGCAACAACGCCTGGCACGCCAAACAGGGTCTCCATCACCAGAATCGCGGTCAAAAGTTCCCAGGCCTTGGCATTGACTTCTACGCCAATAATTCTGGCGTTTAAAAAATATTCCGCTTTATGGATCAGCATCATAAACACGAGCGAAGCGATCGCCGTATTCAAGGAGTGTGACAATGCAACAATTACTAAAATGGTATTGGAGACGATGTTACCTGCAACCGGTATCAACCCAGCAACAAAAGTGACAGCGATCATGGTCTTTGTCAGTGGCAAATGTATGCCGGCGATAGGCAAAATGACCAGTAAATAAAGCGCGGCCAGCACGGTATTGATTAACGAAATCTTAAATTGCGCAAAAACGATTTTTTCAAAAATATTTGCCAGATTAACGAGTCTTTGATGCATCGCCGCAGCGAGAGGTTTGATATCTGTGCTGTCGATGGTTTCACGCAAAGCCACCATACAACCAATAATCATACCTAGTAATAAATGGACGACCAAATGACCTGCTTCTGGCACCAACAATTTCGCTTCGCCTGCATGCTCTCGTAACCATGCGGTGATCATTTCCTGTAACGCGCCGACATCTTCAGGAAAGTTAGTACTCACCCAATCAGGTACCTGACTGCGTGACGCTTCGATAATGTCGGCTAATTTTTGCAATAAAAGGTGAAAATTTCCACCGTCACTCCGTAGAAAAACATGCAGTGTCCATACCGCCAATAAGAGGGTGCTAGTCAACACCGTCGCTAACACCACAACCGCGACGGTTCTTGGACGGCGTTGATTAAAGGTTCGGGCAATTGCCGGTGCCATCAAATGTATTAAGGAATACAAAAGTAGACCAGAAAATAATGCGACCAATAATCCGGCCTTCAGAACGATATACAGGCTGATGATTTCCAACAAATACGAGGCAATTATTGGGGCACTGAGTTTGCTACTTGGGATCATATCTAGGTCCTTGCCTTTTCAAACACTTCAAATACTTCAAATACTTTTAATTTATCAAGCCCGTCAGCCCGATCAGCGCACCCAACCATAAAGAAACCGCCGCCAGCGTTGATAGGGCAAATCCTGTGATTCTCTTTGATGGCTCTTTGAAATAAGCGAAGGCGTACAACATCCTGCCAATAATCCAGACAGCGCCAGCGATGGCGGCTGCATGATCATTGAACCATGCAGCACACATCCACAGCGCGGGAAAGAAAAACACGAGTTGCTCGACCGTATTGGCCTGCACTCTGATTGCGCGCAAAAACTCTTCCGGGCCGTCCATTGAGGGTGCTTTAACCCCATATTTACCACGCGCCTTACCCACGGTCACTATCGTCCAGAAGTACATTGCCAAAACAGCCACACTCACCCACGATGTCCATAATAAATGCACGATAGCTCCAAAAAGAAGAGAAGAAAAAGTTGATTCCGCCATGACCGCTGTTTATTTCGCGAACAAGCCTAACATAAGGATTAGCAGGTGACGGTGATATTGCCGATATATAACTTTGGATACTTATAGCTTTGAATACTTATAGCTTTGAATACTTTATATAGGCACTTACATTGATTGCAAGATTTTTAAAATGAATATTGATAATATACTGTGCCGTTTTTCTTACGAGGAACACGTAAGAACACGAAGGAATACAGAAAAACGTCGAAACACACTGAAAAAAAACTAAAAAAAAACTAAAAAACAGTGATACGACGCTAAAACTCATCCTGATATAGAATAAACCTCAAAATGTTGCGATGCGGGACAGACTAAATGAATCTTAGAAACATTTTTTTGTATCTTTCTGCTTTTTGGGAACTTAATACGTTAAATACTGCCTAAATGACAGTAAATGCACCGAGGTAAAAAAATGACACTCACTTTAAAAAAACTCTCTATTTCGACGGCACTCATTGCTATGACATTGAGCGCATCTGCTGTTCACGCGGCTGATTTTGAAGATTATGCGCGAATCATCAATGTTGCACCTCAGGTTGAACAAATCAATATTCCGCGCCAGGAATGTCAGACCGTTTATGAAAACGTTCAACAGCCACAAGAACGCAGTAATGCAGGTGGCATCATCGGTGGGATCGCTGGCGGCTTATTAGGTAGCCAAGTCGGCAACGGGAATGGGCGTATCGCCGCCGCTGCCGCAGGTGCAATCACCGGCGCGATCGTCGGCGATCGTGTTGACAATAACAGTAATCCGCAACCTGACTACACAACACGCCCGGTACGCCAATGCCGTAATGTTGATAACTGGCAAACCCGTACCAATGGATACGCCGTAACTTATGAATACAATGGCCGGACTTATACGTCGATCATGCCTTACGATCCAGGTTCACGTTTGCGTTTGCGTGTGTCGATTACACCGCTACCCTAAGCATGAAGCCAGACGTCCGATTGATCATGAACCTTGATTGCCGGGATGTCTAAAGGTCTAAGCTTCAACCTCAATGATGTTGCTGAAATGAAAAATGCCGCTTTTTGCGGCATTTTTTTATTAAAATTGCCTTAAAACAAGTTTAATCGAGCACTATATTGAGCGGCAAAGTTGCAGGTTTATAGTATGATCATGTTGCAATCTTCACGCTTACATTCCGTCTACAGCTCATGAAAAACATGTTAAAAAAATATGGTCGGCTGATATGGCTATTTCTGATTCTCATTGTTGGATTTACAGGCACGATCGTTGCCAGTTTTTTAATTTCCAAAAATACACTCATCAATACGCTCACTGAACAAAGCTTGCCAGCCATCAGCGACAATATTTACGCAGAGGCACAAAAGCTGACTTTGCGCCCCAAAGCTATCTCAACACAATTAGCAAACGATACCGTTGCACGTGACTGGCTCGTCAATGGTGAAGGTGATCCTGAGCAAATCAGCCAATTCCTTAAAGACATTAAAAATAAAAATAACGCACTGACGAGTTTTTTGATTTCTGATCATACGCGGCACCTCTACAACGGTGCTGGCATCGCCAAAACCTTGAATATCGCTGAACCTATCGATAATTGGTACTTTCAACTGAGAAGTTTAAAATCACCGTACGAAATGAATCTGAATTCCGATCCGCTGAATCATGATCTGATAACGATTTCAATCAACTCCAAAGTAGTCGACACGAGCGGGAAATTTATTGGCTTGGTTGGTCTTTGGGGCATTAATCTTAATCTCGATAACCTGAAAAATGCGATTAATCGTTACCAACAACATTCTCATAGCAATATTTATTTCGTTAATAACCAAGGTGACATCGTTTTTTCAAGCGCACAAGGCAATGACCGGCGCGACAACCTCAATATGGTTGATGGCATTAAAAGTATTGCAAAGCAAATTTTGGCAAACCAAAAAAACACTGCCACGACATTGGAATACGGCAGTAACGGCAACACCAATTTGGTCAGCGTCAGATATTTACCTGAATTTGGTTGGCACCTGATCATCGATAAAAATCTAGATGAAGAACTTAAGCCACAATTGAATGTGCTGCTAATCAACGTCTCGATTGGTCTGGTGTTGACACTCTTATTGACGATTGTCGGTTTTTTCACCATCCGAAGATACGAAGCAAAGTTAGAAAAATCTGCTACCACCGATACGCTCACGAAACTATTAAATCGCCATGCATTTGATTTTGTCTTTGAGCAAGCATTATTAGATGCAGAGCGTTCTCGCCAACCTATGTGTACCGTGTTGCTCGATATCGATTTATTTAAAAAAATTAACGATAAACAAGGCCACCTTGTCGGTAACCATGTCTTGCGCGAAATCGCCGCCATCTCAAAACGCTCCCTGCGGGAAAGTGATGTGATTTGTCGCTGGGGCGGTGAGGAGTTTTTGATTCTGCTTAAAAATTGTACGCTGGAAAAAGCGACCTCAATTGCTGAAAATTTACGCACCACCATCGCCGCCAACGACTTTTCTCGCACCACGGATCTGACACGAACGCGACTGAGTATCACCGTCAGTATGGGTGTGGCTGAATGTCGCGATAGCGAAACAGAAGACAGTGTCTTCGAGCGAGCCGAACAAGCACTGGCTCAAGCGAAAAAGAATGGGCGCAACAGCGTTTATTTTTCTGAATGATGCTTGATAGCCGCCAAAACTTGCGTTGGTGGTACAAACGCTTGATATAGGGCACCAGCATTGGTGTCCCATTGAGCAACAACGGTTTGTTGCTGAATGACCGTTTTCATATCACCGCGCGCGATGGGTCCTGTCAATGCACTGCTCGCCCCCATTGCAAATACATTTTCCATAGACTGCCGTGCGAGAGGCGCTGCCATTGCTAATGCAAGCTCGTCAGGGATGCCCGCTGCTTGATAACTGCGTAATGCTGTATCAAGTAACGTAACTAAATAGTTACTGGCAAATACGGAACCCGCGTGGTACAACAATTTTGATTCGGCGCTTATTTGCGCCACTCTTGCGCCGATGGTCGATAAAGCAGGGACTAACGCTGCGAGCGCTCGCGGGTCACCCTCAATACTACAAATCGTCCCCTCAAAATTTTCTGCCACATGCTTCGGGTCTGCAAAACTTGCTACCGGATGAATGCTGGCGACGGCGGCGCCTCTGAGCATTGCCGTCGACAAAACTGTCGAAGGTTTGGAACCGCTGCAATGAAAAATAATACTCTCTGCATGGAGTAAATTTTGTTGATGAAGGGAATCGCAAACAGCCGCGATCTGATCGTCACCCACAGCTAACATCCATATATCTGACGGCGTTAAGTGAGTGAAGCCGGTCACGGCAACGTGGGCAGGGACATCAATAAATTGACAAGCGGCGAGAGAGCTGGTCATGTGACGATTCAGTACTTGGGTGATATCAAACACACTGCGTTGGTGAAAACAGCGACCAAATACTTTTCCAACTTTACCTGCGCCAATGATCGATAATGTTTTCATGAAGTTGCCTATTCAGGGACATTCAATGAATGACCCGATTTAATTCTTTCATTTCATCGGTTGCTGAGACGTCAAGTATCGGTGATCGCACCAGACGCAATTCAGTCAACAAACTGGCTGTCCAAAGCCCGCTAAATCTCAGGTAAGGCACGCATAAAATCAAATTTGGTCGAATTCTCTATTTTTCGACATATTTAATTGCTCTAGCGCCCTCATGCGTATATATTTGACAATGCAGATTTAAGCTTACAAATAAGTAGAAAATTATAGCGGCAAACCCTGATGGAGGTGCTTCATTATGCAATGAAGGCCTGCCTATCGAATGCTTCATAACAGGCTCAACCTCGACGATGAACGGGTATTACCATGAAAATTTCAAAGCTGAAAGTCAATACGCGCTTGATAGCTGGTTTCTCAATTGTTCTATTGTTGTTGCTGATGATCACTTTGCTCGCCATCTGGCGGCTACACAAAGTGGATAAGGACATGGCCTTAATCGTCAATGAAATCGTGCAAAAGGAACGCTTGTTTTCAGAGTGGTCTGCGTGTACGAATTTGAATGGCGCCAGGGTCATGGTCGTCGCCGAAACGAATGATCCGGAACGTCAAAAGCATGTCGAAACCTTAATCAAAGAGACCAGCAATCGCATCAGCGACATTCAGAAATTATTAGAGAGCTTCCAGCAGTCCGACGAAGAGAAAAAACTGATTGCTGCAATTGGCGAACAAAGGAAATTATATCTGAGCGCACGCAGTGAGACCTTTGCTGAAAAAAAATCGCATCCAGAAAACATTTTACAGGTAGTACAGACTAAACTCGAACCCGCCCTCAAGACCTACGTAGAGAGCATCAAAAAACTGTCTGTCTATCAAAATACGACGATTACTCAGCTATCAACTCAAACCAGCGCCGACTCCTCAATGTCGCAGGTGCTGCTGGCCGGATTGGGAGGGCTAGCTATTATTTTGGGACTGGCCATCAGTGCACTGATCACCTACAGTATTAAAAGCCAACTTGGTGGTGAACCCCATTACACGATAGCGATTGCAGATCAGATCGCAGCGGGAAATTTATTAACAGAGATCGATGTCAAAGCCAATGACGACAGTAGTATGTTGCACGCTATCGGTGCGATGCGCGACAGTATTGCAGACATAGTACAAGAGGTTCGTCACGGCACCGATACGATTGCGGCAGCCTCGAGAGAGATTGCGCATGGAAACGCTGACTTATCTACGCGCACTGAACACCAAGCGCAAACACTGGAACAAACAACTCGCTCAATGGAAGCACTGACCAAGGCCGTCAAAGACAATACCGAGAATGCGATCACCGCAAGTACGGTCGCCACGAATGCCGCCAATGTCGCTATCAAAGGTGGTCAAGTGTTCACTCAGGTAGTGAGCACTATGAACACAATTCACGCGTCTTCCAAAAAAATTGCGGACATTATCGGTGTGATCGATGAGATCGCTTTTCAAACAAATATCTTAGCCCTGAATGCGGCGGTAGAAGCGGCGCGGGCGGGCGAGCAAGGACGCGGCTTTGCTGTCGTGGCATCGGAAGTACGAAATCTGGCGCAGCGCTCTGCCAGCGCAGCCAAAGAGATCAAGACTTTGATCACGGCGTCGGTCAATGATGTCGATATCGGCACAAAATTAGTCGATGAAGCTGGTGCAACCATCGAAGACATTGTTTCTAATATCAGGCATGTGACAGAAATCATGGCGCAAATTACGGCAGCGAGTAAGACGCAAAAAACCGGCATTGAAGACGTCAATCTATCCATCACAAACATGGACAAAGCAACCCAAGAAAATACCTCGCTTGTGAAGGATGCTGCGACAGCTGCAGAATCTTTATTAGAAGAAGCAGAAGGCTTGTCACTGGTCGTACGTCGTTTTAAGTTAAAAGCACGTAATTAAACTTAGGCGGATTCAATTTCGAAGTGCAACCACATGTTGATGCGATTGTAACTGCTTCATAAATACTTGGTGCGGCGTTTTGAAGCCGAGACATTTTCTGGGACGATGATTTAAGCTGTTCATCGCCC
>NZ_JBMPPH010000057.1:0-19336 GCF_049340285.1 Undibacterium sp. SXout20W
GGCGATGAACAGCTTAAATCATCGTCCCAGAAAATGTCTCGGCTTCAAAACGCCGCACCAAGTATTTATGAAGCAGTTACAATCGCATCAACATGTGGTTGCACTTCGAAATTGAATCCGCCAATTAATAAACGGGAGTTACCACGGCAATACACCGAGACATTGCTTTGCCATTCTGCGAGCGTGCCACGCTGCTTAAAATGCGATACAGCGCCGCCAGTAGTTTGAAATAGCACTTGCTCTGTGCCATCGCCAATACTGCGGTCTGGCAGCACATACACATCATCATGCCAGCCGGTGCGCTCAACGCATCGCACTCGCTGTGGTACTTCTGCGGTTTGTATGTATGTCGTTAGATGATTTTTGACCTTTAATCCAGGTTCAATAAGTAAGCCCATTGAGAGTAAGTCGGCGCGGTATTGTGTGCCGTCACCCGATAGCATCTTGGCTGGCATTGACCAGCGTTTGACATTGCCGTCAGGGTCATTAAATTCCAAGAGATAACCCCATTCATTACTGGCAGCATCACGAGTCTTAGCGATCACGCGCAAGGATGAACATATTTTGAGAGCTGGCAATGGTTCGCCTTCATGGAAGGCATGATAAAAAACACCTTCATCATTATTGGTAAAAAATGGTTTGCTTGATTGTCCAGCGCCAGCATTTTTGCTTTGTTGCTGGCGCGGCTTTTGAGGCGCTTTCTCAGGAGTGGGCTTATCAACCTTCGCCGGTGTTAATTTTTCAGCCTGTACTCGATTCTGGATAGTCTCAGATACATTTAAGGCTGCATTGATCTGCGACTGCACAACTTCACGACCTGCGGATAAAAATAGATCGTTAAAATCATTCCCGCCCTCTGGCAATCCTTCTGGCTTACACCATAGGCCACGAATCGATTTAGCTGCTACTTGCGCCGCGATAACACCGGTATTTTTGCCCGTACTTTTTTCGGTCTCGCTATCGTCATCAGCACATATTAATATGCGCTTTTCTGGGTAACGCTCACGCGTTATCGCCGCCACATGACCTATATTGCTGGCGCTGAATGCAACCATTACAGCATAACCGGTGGCCTCGTATAAAGCGGCTGCGGTCGCGTAACCTTCTGCGATCAACACAACGCTACCAGCGCCAGCATCACCAATCCCATGAAAGCAAGCTGATACACGGCCACCTGTATAAAAACGTTTGTCACCGTTCGCAAACACACGCTGTATATTGCAAAGCTGACCGCTGGCATCATACAAGGGAATAAGCAATACATCGCCGGTGCGATGTGGCGCAAAACGTAACCCATGTGATGCAATACCTTTCTTTTGTAGATAGGTTGATTGGCCGGTATTGCTGGCGCTATCCCATGCCTTAGCCGCCATACTCGCCGCTGCTGCTTGTTTTCGTTCTATCTCTGCCTGATCTGCGGCCAAGCGGTCGGCGCGTTCCTGCGCCAGCAGTGCGGCTTGCTCTGCGCTGACCGGTGCAGCAGGTAAAGACTCTTTAATATTAAAGCCTCGCTGCTTTGCTTCGTATAGCACAGTGCCTATCCCAATCTTGCCGCCGGTCTTAAAACTTTTCCAGCTAGATTTTGCCGCGCCTTGATTGTAGTTCTCTGCGCTTCGACTCCAAGAGTCAAATACATCAAAGCCAGCCTCACCAAATTCCTGTTTTATGCCCATGCCTATTTTTAGCCACAAGTCGCGCTCATTAGGTGGTATGAAACTTAAAGCGGCTTGTATCGTGTCAAGGCTTGGACGTTCTATTGTTTTCTTTTGCATAGCTTATCCTTTGCTTTTTTCTCTACGCTTACATAGAGAAAAAGCGTTCAAATACAAAATGTACAGACGTATGCACACCCAGCGCATTTGTGAGCAAATGCGACTCAATTTATTTTTAAGTGTCATGGCTGTGTTTTTAATGCATTACAGCATCGAGGCCGTATTTGTTTGGTGGCGTGTGCATAATGCGTAATTCCTGTTGTATCCGGCCTAAATAGCCAGCGCAAAAAGCATCACGACTAGCCTGCTCATGTTGCAACCAAACCGATTCTGAAGGCTTGAGAACCGCGCACGATTCGCGCAATACATTCAGGTAATGGTGCAGGCAGGCTGGCAGATGTGCATGAAGGTTAATTGCTTCATCCTCGTTAAAGAAAGCCTGTGCCGCACGTATCCCGCAATTCACTGCCCCCTGATAGCAGGCATCAATATTTAATTCAGTGGGTGGCAATTGCTTACCGTGAGGATGAGGCAGAATCGCATTTAGATTTTTGGACTTAGACATGGCTCACCTCCACATCTGCTTGATTTTTTGAGATTTTCGCGTATGCCTTATCCGCATCAGCAAACACATCTATATGCCGCGCTGATAACCTAATCAAATGCTCTAAGTGTGAGAAAAAACCAATCCAATAGCCTTTGGTGGCAGTCGTATCGTTAAAGTCGATATCTTTCGCAATATGTCCCAATAAATTACTACCTACCATATCGGGGTTATCTTTAAGATATTGCGCTAGATGCGCCGCATACTCAACGCCTGACGCACAGGCAATGCCGTAATCATCTGTTGGTGTCACATTCCATTTGTTGTGCAGCTTTTTATCACTGCGCTTTAACCGCAGAACAAATGGCAAGGCTTCAAAAGATGCAGGCATAATCTCTGGCCGGTAGTTTTTACGTGCGGCTTTAATAGGCGTTAATTTATTAGACATGGCAACCCCCATCAACATTTGCAGCAATAAGGGCTAAGCGTGGTTTGTTGGCATAGCGTTGCGCTGTGGTGGCAATCGTCTTTTGCAGACCTGATCTTAAATCCGCTGGAAATGCGCGAAGGTTTAACAGCGTTTGTATTTCGCTGGCGCTGATGGTTCCAAGCAAAGACGATGCATCATTGTTGGTGCTTAAACGAATAGGCGTAGATTTACTAGGCATGGTGCCTCCTTGTACAGTAGTTTAACTGCTCCCAGTCGTCAAACGGGGTGGGCAGCAAATGGCGGGGTTGACGAACCGGCGTACAAGGTAACCGGCAGGCCGAAGCCTCCCCGCCATTGCCGCCCATAAAGGACGCACAAAGGCGATACACACATGAAAAAGCCGCATTGCGCGGCCTGTGCGCCTTGTACTAGTCGAGTCGTCAAACTCGTTCCCTTTTTTCTCAGGGACATGCACAGCATAATACTTGTGCCTGAAGTTGGCAAGTAAATGCGGTGTCATACAATGCCCTCAATAATGATTCCGCTGTATCGATCCCCATTGACATGACGAATACTGATTATTTTGCTTTTATTCTGGTGTTTAAAACCATCTTCACATGAACGTGAAAAATCATCTTCAATAGTGCAGATAAATTGATCACCACGAAAGAAAAACTTAAATTCCTTTTTGCTACTCCCGTCCCAAACATTCGAATAAATATTCGATGCACATTCCAGCAATTCAAACTGCTTTAGTTCTTCTCTGCGATGGCCTTCAATCTGAGTAATCGCACCTAAATGCAAGGTGGCCGCCATATAGAAAGGCGGCTGATCTGGTCGCAATGGGTCGTGGAATTCAATCTCAGCATATAAGACATTACTAGGGTCACTCGCCGTTAATCCAACGCTCGCAAGACGTTTAAACTCGTTGAATGACTCGACATCTTCACTGCGAGACATTTCGTATTTCAATTGCAAAACTGGTTTTGAGCCTATCCGAGGCGTATTAAATAGAATGTTTTGCTGCTGCATCTCCAGCAAATTGCTTATTTCATCGCCAAAAGTTCCTCGATCGTTTAGTTCTTCGGCGGTATTCAGATAATCGTTATTCCATGCACTCATTTTGCAGACTCCTGCGCCAGCTTTTGGATGTATTGCTCAATATCTGACTCAAGCCATGCAACGCTGCGAGCACCGAGAGAAACGGCTTTGGGTGCATCGCCTGCTTTGATACGGCGATACCATTCGGTTTTAGATAGTGGGACTTTTTGTAAGACGCTGGGGAGTCTCAGCAGTCGTGCGGGAGATTGTGTTTGCATATTCGCCTTGTATGTTATGAGCCGCTACGGGATGCAGCGGCACTACAGGGCGTATGATTTCAAATAATAGCGATCATTAAAATTCCATCTGATCGGATAAACATGGGGTTTATGGGGTGGCGGGTAGGTTATTTTTGCTTTTTGGGTCTGCCACCTGACAGTTTCACGTGTGGCATTGCTTCTTTGTACCATTTTTTATAACTATCCGGTTCGTAGTTATTGGTTAGCGGCCAGTCATCAAACGGCCATTTATCAAATTCAGCAGAATTTCTGATAGTGTGATTTTTCTTTTTGAAATATGATTTCAGCACCTCCGCATCTATTTGATCTTGGCGCATTTGGCTGCCGGATTTTATTTTATTAATCAGTTTTTCAGCCTCATTTTTTTTCTGCTTTAACTCCTCAGTTCGTTCTTCTTCATTCATTTCTGTCCATCGTACTAGCAACTGTAAAAGATGCACTCCGAAATCTGGTGAAGCCATGATATTCGTTACGGTTACGCATTCGCCAGTCTTGAGCGCGTCATAAAGATCTTTTGCGACAAACATTAGCCGCACGGGTTCAAAAGTTTTTTTAAATTCCTTAGAAAGATTCTCATTGAGGTTCACAAAAGCATCAGCAAACATTTTTTCCTGCGCTTCTATCGTGACCTTTAACTGGCTTAAGGCATTTGCGAGCGTAGATTGGATTTGCCCCCATTGTTCTCGTGCTTGCTTCCCGGTTTCTTCGATAGTCGCAGTTTCCTCCGCGGTAAACGCTTTGCCTGTTTTAAGGTTGTATCCCGCCTTAACGTCTGCGGCCGTTGGAAAATATTTTTTAGTCATATTGCTAATCTGTTTCACATTGGTAGGGTGACGATCTTCTAAAATTAGAATTCATTATACGCATGGCAAGTTAGGGCGGCGGGGTGGCTTGCTCCAGAAAACCGCCTCGCGCTAGGTTTTTGGACGTTCTAACACGTTCAATAGACTGCTATTTCGATAATAACTGATAATAATTGGTTGGCCGGTGCAGTTTGCCGCTGCTTTATTAAACTTAATCCCATGTCCTAAGCGAGTATTTTCTTTGGAACACCTTTGCCACACCTTTGCCACACCTATTTATATATATTGTGTTCCTTTAAAACCTAATGCTGGCGCGGCTTTACGTTCGTTGCCACACCTGCACACCTTATTTTTCAAAATGTACGGTCTCTTATTTTTCTGTTTTATCTTAATTGCCTATAAGAGGGGCTGATTTATACCCCCCTAGGAGTTCAGCTAACTAGCTAAATTCTGGGGTCATGGCACCCGCGTTTATATGACATGAAAAAGGACCCGAAAAAAGTTGAGTGCATTAATGCAAACAAGCCGCATGGTTAGCGGCTTGTGTACTCTGCTGGCGCTGTCCTACGCCTGTTTAAAGTTGGCATGAATGACGTTACTTCCAGCCTTTATGCCATCGAGGTAATCCGCCCAATGCTGCATCATCTTTTTACGTTCCTCTAAGAATTGCGCTCGATCATAGGCGCTCGCTATCTTGTCTTTCTGGGCATGGGCAAGCTGCCTATCTACGGTCTCATGTCGGTAGCCTAGCTTCTCCTTTAGCGTGGTCATAGCTAAGGCACGGAAACCGTGAGTAGTCATCTTACCTTCATAACCCATGCGGTTTAAGGCCATGCGTATAGCATCGCCCGACATGGGTTTGCCATGGTCGCGTTGATTCGGGAATAGGTAAGTGCTGCCACCGGTATAGTGGTGTAGCTCTCGCAGTAACTCAAGCCCTTGGCGTGACAGACAAACGTGATGATCTGTCTGGTCTGGGTTAATTGTCAGCTTGCCTCGTTTCATGCGCTGCCACGGTATTACCCATTCACCGGTCTCTAAGTTAATTTCGCTCCATGGCGTAGTGCGTAGCTCACTGCTGCGAACAAAGATCAACAGCATCAAACGCAATGCTATGCGGGTAGGGGCATACAGTCTGGTATCGTTTTTATTGATTGACTCCAGAAAGGCTGGCAATTCATCTGCGGAAATAGCTGCAAAGTGGCTGGCCTTCACTGGTTTAAGCACGTCCTTAAGATCTGCGGCGGGGTTTCTGTTCTCGATACCGTGTTGGTTGGCGTAGCTGAATACCCGCGCACAGGTGGACTTTAGCCGGTGCGCAACCTCACCAGCGCCACGCTCTTCAACCTTACGCAAGGCCGCAATCATTTGCATGTGGGTTATATCAGCTATCGGCATCTTGCCAATTTCGGGGAAGATGTCCTTTTCGAGCCTGTTGATTGTGTCTTTGGCTGTGGCCGCGCTCCATGCACTTAGGCGGTTTGTGTGCCATTCACGGGCGATTTTTTCAAAAGTATTAGCGGCCACATCGTTGGCTAGTTGTTTCTTTTGGTCGCGTGTAGCGGCTGGACTAGTGCCTGATGCCAGAAGCTCACGGGCTGCTTTGCGCTGGTCTCGTGCTTGCGTCAGCGAGACTTCTGGGTATTTGCCAAAAGCTAACGTATTGCGCTTGTCATTGAGCCGGTAATCAAAGCGCCAGTACTTAGTAGCATCAGGATTAACAAGTAAATACATACCTGCGCCATCAGCTAGCTTGTAAGCCTTGTCTTTGGGTTTGGCGTTTCTGACCTGAATGTCAGTGAGTGGCGTAACGAGTTTAGGCATTTTGACGGTATACGTTTTAACGGTATCTGGGTATACCGTCAAAAATACCGCCAAAAACTTGGGCTGTCAATGAATGTTCTGGCACGTCCTGAAACGAAAAACCCGCATACTCACTGGGAGACATGCGGGTTTTTGGTGTTTCTTGTTACTGCATGAAACTTAATTCTGGCGGAGAAGGGGGGATTCGAACCCCCGGTAGGGATAAACCTACGCACGCTTTCCAGGCGTGTGACTTAAACCACTCATCCACCTCTCCTGCATTTCGTCTTTGCAATGCAGTTGCATCAGCGAAGCTCGCTATTCTAGCAAATTATTTCTATAGATGGAAGCTTTGGCGACTAATTAATCAAAAATCAGGCGCCAGACCAAGGTAAACCTTGTTGGCACCAGCCGCCAACTGTTTTACGGTGACCTTGCTCATCTTTATCTCCTTCAAATCCCTGCAAGATATCGTAGCAATTAGTAAAGCCATTATCGGTAGCGAGTTTTGCTGCATGTCGTGAGCGTACGCCAGAGCGGCATAGGAATAAGATAACGGTATCTTTATCGCTCACTATTGCTTGCAATTCTGATAAAAAGTTGGCATTGGGAATACCTCCCGGATACAAACTCCATTGGACAGCAAAATGCTGGTCGTTGTTAATGCTTACTTTTCCTATCCAATCACGTTCGGCATTTGTCCGAACATCGATCAGTAAGGCAGACGGTATCATTTGCAATAATTCATAAGCCTCGTTCGGCGTGAACGCGCCAGCATAAGGTAATGTTTGCTCCAGGCCGCGTTGACGTCCAAGTTGCAACAGAGGGTGACCAGGCATTTGTAGTCTCTTCACAAAGAAAGTTGAACAGAACACTGATTATGCATGAGTGCTATTTTTTTGCACAGACCCGACGGTGTTTACTGCGGGAATATTCTTCAAAGAGCCTACACAGCGAGCTTATACAACGAGCCGATAAAGCGAGCTTATATGACGAACTTATATAATGAGCTTATACAACGAGCTTATATCGAGACCACCTTTTTCAGCATCGTTAGTTCAGGGGCTGGCTTACCGAATAAATATCCCTGGAAAGCATGACAATCCTGATTTTGTAAAAATGCCCGCTGCGCTTCGGTTTCTACGCCTTCTGCAATGACTGCGAGACCCAAACTCTTACCCAATCCAATGATGGTACGGGTAATTGCAGCATCATTTGGGTCGACTAAAATGTCTCTGACAAATGATTGATCGATTTTTAATTGATCTAGTGGAAGCCGCTTTAAATAGCTTAACGATGAATATCCGGTACCAAAATCATCTAGTGAGAAGCAAACACCATGCGCTTTGAGTTGATACATTTTGTGGATCGTTTCTTCAATGTCATCAACTAACAAGCTTTCAGTTAATTCTAATTTGAGCTTGCGCGCATTAATACCGACATGGCTTATGGTAGCCAAGACGCTGGCAACAAAGTCGGTCTGGCGGAATTGTTTGGCGCTGACGTTGACGGCCATGGTAAGTTCCGCAGTGTCCGGGTCTTGTTCCCATTCATAGAGTTGTCGGCAGGCGGTTTTGAGTACCCAGTCACCAAGTGGAATGATTAATCCCGTCTCTTCGGCTAAGGGGATGAAATCTGCAGGAGAGATCATTCCTTTAAATGGGTGTTTCCAGCGAAGTAATGCTTCTGCACCAATCAGTTTGCCGCTGCTATTGACTTGCGGTTGATAGTAAAGCATGAATTGTCGCTGGCATATTCCGGTTCTTAAATCTGCTTCCATTGCGGCGCGAGCGGTAACGATATTAAGCATGTTCGGATCAAAGAAGCATAGGTTGTTGCCACCCGATGCTTTTGCTTCATACATGGCGACTTCGACTTGTTTGAGTAACTCGTTGGCGGAGTTCGTCTCGGCGCTAAAAATGTCTATGCCTATGCTGGCAGAAGTGCGATATTCGTTACCGTCGATGAAGTACGGATGCTTGAGTTGTTCTATGATTTGATTGGCACTTTTTTTGGCTTTTATTGCCGCTTCCTGTAAATGCTCGCTAAGATTTTCTAAAATCAGCGCAAATTCATCGCCGCCAATCCGTGCCAGAGTATCGGCTTTTCCAATGCTGTTGGTCAGTCTTTTCGCGACCTCTTGCAACATCATGTCACCGATGCCATGACCGTTAATGTCATTGATCGTTTTGAAATTATCGAGATCGAGAAATACGATCGCGCCATAACGTTGGCTGCGCGTATTGCTGGCCAACGCGTGCTGCAAGCGATCTAACAACAGACGACGATTGGCAAGGCCTGTCAATGGGTCGTGATATGCCAGGTGTTCCAGCTTTGCTTCGGTGGCTTTTCGTTGGGTGATATCAAGCATCGTGCCGACGTAATTGATTGTCTTGCCATCGTGTGATTGAACTGCGGTAATTGTCAGCCACTCGGGGTAAATTTCTCCATTTTTACGGCGATTCCAGATTTCTCCTTGCCAAAATCCATTGAGTGTCAATTGCTCTGACATGTCTGTGTAGTAGCTGGCGCCATGCATGCCCGATTTGAGGATGTTGGTGGTTTTGCCTAATGCTTCGTCGCGTGTGTAGCCCGTGATGCGTGTAAAGGCTTGATTGACCCGTAAAATGATGCGGTTTTCGTCCGTAATTACCATACCTTCCTGGCCTTCGAACGCAATCGCAGCGACACGCAAATCATCGTCTATGCGTTTTCTGGCGGTAATGTCTTGCAATGTACCAATGCGTCGAATGATTTGCCCATTGGCGGTTTTGTCCAATTCAATTTGTGAATAGACCCACTTAATTTTTCCGTTAATGAATAACCTGAATTCAATAGCACTTTGGTTGTCTGTGAGTGCATTTTCCCAATGATCCAATACTTGTCCCCGGTCATCAGGATGAATCTGATTAAGGATGGCGTGGCAATCCACATGACGGTCGGGAGTAATATCCAGAATGCGATAAGCTTCTTGAGAGCCAATGATTTGGTGGCTGGCATCTGCAATCCAACTACCAGTGTGCGAGATGCTTTGCGCGCGACATAGATCGGCTTCTCTGGCTGCAAGTTCTTTGGTGCGATCGGCAACGATGGTTTGCAAGCTGAGCTTTTGCTTTCTGGTATTGAGTATGAGCTTTACCATGCAAGCAAGCATCAGACTGATCAAAAACACGATACTGCTTTTAATAAATAGGCCCCCAAGCGGCTGGCGATTATTGCTATTGGCGACATCCAGATACCAGACGGCATTTGGTAGCTGCAGGACTTGCCGGACGGTGTTGTGATTTTCGAAATGCTGACTTTTTTCGATGCTTTGCCTTTTTTCCGTGGTGGGATCGTAACGCCATAGTTCATATTCGTGGCCACGTTGTGCGAGCACTTGCAGTTCTGAGTCTTTGAGTATGCTGTCAAGTGATATGACAACAGATACCATTCCCCAAAAATGTTCTTGATCAGTGCCAGTTTTGAGAAAGATCGGCAAGCGACCGATGATTCCCATCGTCCCCCGCCCAAGTAACAGGGGGCCCGCCAAGCTGAGTTGTTTGGTCTCTTTGGCGAGCAGAGCTTCAGTTTTTCGCTTAGGGTCTGTGAGTAAATTGATGCCGAGGCCAATTTTGCGCCATTCCCCGGGTACAACGGCACTGGTAATGCCATCAGGAGCTAGATATAAAGCCGATATGCCAGGGTGATAGGCGAGTAAATGGCTGGCAAAGGCATCGAAATTATCAACTTGACCATCTCGCTCCTTGATGAGTGCTGCGACTGCATAGGTGGCTGAAATTGCGTGTCCGATTTTGTCGCCTATTGCATGCATTTGCATAGTCGCTAACTCAGTGGTCGATAGATGATCTTCTATGACCTCGCTTCTCTCCAGACGAATAATGAGTGAGACACCAATCGAAATTGCCACGAAGAAAGTCCAAATCGCGCAGAGATGGGAATTGAAAGAAAATCTTCTTGAGATAGGTGGCATGCGAGGTCCATTCAATTTCGGATTGGCGGAGGAAGTGACATTCCGACGTTACGCATTTCTTGTTGCCTTATGCAACTTAAGCAAAGCGAAATTACGAAGGGGAAAGATAGCTAGTTGATAAATGAGAGTCAATCTCATTTGCCCCTAATCAGCATAGAATATGATCCGCATCAATCAATTGTTAATCGCTCATTTTAAAATGAATAAAATACAAACTAAATTATCATATAGTAATCATTTGTTCAGGGATTCATGGTTTCAGATGTTGACTGTCTGGCGGATGATAAATATCAGCTGTGAATCGGCTTCCAGATTTAAAGTAGTGCGTCATTTTTGATTGCATTGAGAAAAATTATTGCGAATGCACCAAAAGAAGGATTTTTAATCACAGTAAAAAAATACGCATTAATTTGGTGCAAATAATTTTTTCTCACCAAAATGGTGCTATCAAATTTTAGGCGAACGCGAATTAATTGTTCTAAATGCAATTAATGTATCTTTGGAAGTCAGTTTTTGTATAAATTTATTTGTTTTTGGTAGAACTAGAAGGTGGCATAGTTTCTGCTATGATTGGTAATTGAGTTTAGCCGACGCATGAAATTTGAGGGGTGAAGAGTGATGCACTCGTTTCCTTGGATTGATAAGGCTGGCATAGTGCTCAGCATTTTCCGAATTTATTTTTTGCTCTATTTGAGGAGTTTCACATGGCAATGACAGCCGCAGAAGTCTTGAAAATGGCGAAAGACAACGAAGTTAAGTTCGTTGATTTTCGCTTTGCTGATACCCGAGGCAAAGAACAGCACGTAACTGTTCCAATTTCCCAATTCGACATTGATAAATTCGAATCTGGACACGCATTCGACGGCTCTTCCATCGCTGGTTGGAAGGGAATTGAAGCGTCCGATATGTTGCTGATGCCCGATCCAAACACTGCGAACATCGATCCTTTCATGGAAGAAACTACATTGTTTATGCAATGTGACGTGATCGAGCCATCCGATGGTAAAGGATATGACCGTGATCCACGTTCCATCGCAAAACGTGCAGAAGCGTATCTGAAATCCTCTGGTATCGGTGACACAGCTTACTTCGGTCCAGAACCAGAATTCTTCATTTTCGACGGCGTTCGCTGGAAAATCGATATGTCTGGCTGCTTCGTGAAGATCGATTCCGAAGAAGCTTCCTGGACAACAGGCGAAAAACTCGAAGGCGGCAACACTGGTCACCGTCCAACTGTCAAAGGCGGCTACTTCCCAGTTCCACCAGTTGATAGTTTCCAGGACATGCGTTCTGAAATGTGCCTGATTCTGGAATCCCTGGGCATTCCAGTTGAAGTGCATCACCATGAAGTTGCTGGCGCTGGTCAAAATGAAATCGGCACCAAGTTCTCTACATTGGTTGAGCGCGCTGACTGGACACAAAATCTGAAATATGTTGTTTGGAACGTAGCACATACCTACGGTAAAACAGCGACTTTCATGCCTAAACCTATCGTTGGCGATAACGGTTCAGGTATGCACGTTCACCAATCAATCTGGAAAGATGGCAAAAACCTGTTCGCAGGCGACGGCTATGCTGGCTTGTCTGAATTTGCTTTGTACTACATCGGCGGTATCATCAAGCATGCTAAAGCATTGAATGCGATCACTAACCCAGGTACTAACTCTTACAAGCGTTTGGTTCCAGGTTACGAAGCACCAGTGAAATTGGCTTACTCTGCACGTAACCGTTCTGCTTCTATCCGTATTCCTTATGTTGCAAATCCAAAAGGCCGTCGCGTTGAAGCACGTTTCCCAGATCCACTGGCAAATCCATACCTGTGCTTCTCTGCATTAATGATGGCTGGTCTGGACGGCGTACAAAACAAGATTCACCCAGGTGAAGCCGCAACAAAAGATTTGTACCACCTGCCACCAGAAGAAGATGCATTGATCCCAACAGTATGTTCTTCTTTGGAAGAAGCGTTGGACGCGTTGAATAAAGACCGTGAGTTCCTGACACGCGGTGGTGTATTTAGCGACAGTATGATTGATGCTTACATCGAGCTGAAAATGCAAGATGTACAACGTATGCGTATGACTACGCATCCTGTTGAGTTCGACATGTATTACTCTCTGTAATTCAGAGATTATCAAAAAAGCGGGGTAATCCCCGCTTTTTTTGGTTTACGCTTTTGTTACATCTGGTAAGCTAGAATTGTGCGCTGCCCTTGCTTCGCATACACTATCAATCTATTTGTGACTACTGATTGAATATGACTCGACTATTGACTCGATTATTGACTGGCATCATTCCCTTCATCGCGTTACAAAGCGTGGCATATGCGCAGACCGAGGTGTACCTTTGCGTCGATGCAAATGGTAGGAAAGAATACAAAAATACCGGCGCGACCAAAGGTTGTAGTAAAGTTGAATTACAAGGGATTACCGTTGTTCCCGCGCCGGTGTTGCCTCCTTCTGCCAAGAAAAGCCAAGGAAAGTCAGCGTCAAGTCCAGCAGATTTTCCGAAAGTGGATGATTACACACAAAAATCCAGGGATTCGGATCGCAAGCAAATTTTGCAAGACGAGTTAAAAGCTGAGCAAAAGAAATTGAATGATCTCAAAAAAGACTATAACAACGGCGAACCAGAGCGACTAGGTAGTGAGCGAAACTACGCTAAATACCAAGAGCGAACAGCTGGAATGAAGGATGACATCAGCCGGACAGAGAAAAATATTGAAGCCCTGCAGCGTGAATTAAATAACTTGAAATAAATTTGGCGCATGTCAATGATCATTTCAGGCATGATGTTTGCGTAAAGGTCGCTATGGGCGGCCTTTTATTTTGGGACTATGTTGAAAACTCCTCTTACCTCGTTTGCCGGACTTGATTTACTCACGTCGGCAGTCATTGTTCTCGATAGTGAAAGCGGTATTACCTTTGCTAATGCTGCTGCTGAGAGCTTACTTGATAGCTCTCTAAAAGCATTAACCCATCAGAAGTTAAGTGAATTATTTCTGAATGCGGATGAATTGATGTCTGTTTTCGATCAGGCTGTCGCGCACCAATTTGCGGACAAACGCCAGGATCTGACCTTAGAACGGCAAGGACGAGAGCCGCTGCATGTTCATAGCATTGTCACTGCGTTAGATAATCCTGACTTGCCTGTTTTAATTGAATTTCGTGAAAATGTTCAACAGCTTAAACTTGATCGCGAAGAGCGTATGCTCGATCAAAACAAAGCGAATAAAGAACTCATACGCAATTTGGCACATGAAATTAAAAATCCGCTGGGGGGAATTCGTGGTGCAGCGCAATTGCTGGAGTTGGAGTTACCCGAGCGTCAACTTAGAGAGTTGCGCGAATATACACAGGTTATTATAAAAGAAGCGGATCGTTTGCAAACCTTGGTCGATCGCTTACTTGCGCCGCATCGGCTCCCGCACATTGTTGGTGATGTCAATATCCATGAAGTGTGTGAGCGGGTAAGAAGTTTGATTGTGGCTGAATTTCCGCAAGGCCTTACGATTCATCGTGATTATGACCTATCGATCCCAGAGTTTCGCGGTGACAAAGAACAGTTAATTCAATCCGTTCTCAATATTGCCCACAATGCAGCGCAAGCCTTGCACGAGCGAATTCATCAGGGCGATGCATCATTAACGTTCAAAACCCGAGTAGTTCGTCAGATTACGGTGGCAAAGGTGCGTTACAGGCTGGCATTAGACTTGCATATCATTGATAACGGACCTGGAATTCCGCCGGAAATCCGCAATCGTATCTTTTATCCCTTGGTATCCGGGAGAGATGGCGGGAGCGGATTGGGGCTGACGTTAGCGCAAACCTTCGTCGATCAACACATGGGGGTAATTGAATGCGAAAGTCGGCCGGGTTGTACTGATTTCAGAATTCTGATCCCGCTTCCTTAATGCAAGAAAGCGAAATATATGTGGGGTACCAAAAGTGCCATCCTTCATCGCAATGTTGAAACCTGAGACTAAGATAACGATATGAAACCAATTTGGATAGTGGATGACGATGATTCAATACGTTGGGTTATTGAAAAAGCATTGGCCAGAGAAAATCTGATCACTAAAAGTTTTACCAATGCGCGCGATGCTATGTTGGCATTGCAGACCGAGTCGCCGCAGGTATTGGTTTCGGATATTCGCATGCATGGCGCATCTGGACTTGAATTATTGCAAACGGTGAAGGCCAAACACCCAGGTTTGCCAGTGATTATCATGACGGCATTCTCTGATCTGGATTCTGCCGTTGCTGCGTTCCAAGGTGGTGCGTTTGAATATCTGGCAAAACCCTTCGATCTGGATAAGGCGGTCGAACTGATACGCCGTGCTCTGGATGAAAGTTTGCGCGAGGCCAATGTAGAACAAACAATTTCTGAAACACCTGAAATTTTGGGACAGGCGCCTGCGATGCAGGATGTCTTCCGGGCAATTGGTCGTTTGTCGCAATCGAACGTAACAGTTCTCATTACTGGTGAATCAGGTAGTGGTAAAGAATTGGTTGCGCGCGCGCTGCATAAACACAGCCCAAGATCAAGTCAGCCATTTATTGCTTTAAATACGGCCGCGATCCCTAAAGATCTATTGGAGTCCGAGTTGTTTGGACACGAGCGTGGTGCATTTACTGGCGCGCAAACCATGCGACGTGGACGCTTTGAACAAGCAGAAGGCGGCACCCTGTTCCTGGATGAAATTGGTGATATGCCATTTGATTTACAAACCAGATTACTACGTGTTTTGTCGGACGGCCATTTTTATCGCGTCGGTGGACATCAGCCAATGAAGGCGAATGTGAGGGTCATTGCAGCCACGCATCAAAACCTCGAGTCCCGTGTGAAGGATGGGCTGTTTCGTGAAGATCTTTATCATCGCCTTAATGTCATACGTTTGCGCTTGCCCAGCTTACGTGAGCGCCGCGAAGATATTCCTTTGCTTGCTAAATTTTTCCTGGCACAAAGTGCTAAGCAACTCGGTGTAGACGCCAAACGTCTGTCTGATTCAGCAATGGTATTTTTGTCAGGCATGGATTTCCCAGGAAATGTCAGACAACTAGAGAATTTATGTAATTGGATTACAGTGATGGCCCCCGGGCAAACGGTCGAGATTCTCGATCTGCCGCAAGATATGCTCCCCGCGGCCAACATCGCTGCCTCTCCAAATGCGACAAATGCTTCACCTGAACATAGCAAAATAGAGTCCGTTAAGTACATATCTCCATTGGAAGTTGCTGCTAATAACGCAAGCGAGAATTTTTCTCATGAACGTGAAAGTAAACTGGGGGGCGCAACTTGGGGCGCTCTGTTGGAGGCCGAGGCTGCATCTATGCTCAATGATGGACAAATAGATGTGATTGTGAAGCTGAGCCGTAGTTTTGAGTCCATTGTTATTAAAGCTGCGTTGAAACATACCCATGGCAGAAAGAATGACGCTGCAATACGATTGGGCATAGGACGTAATACGATTACCCGAAAAATTCAGGAACTGGGGATTGATGGTGCCAGAGACGACTAATCTTTGCGACAAATGCCTCAAATAAGTGCGGCATTTGATGTTTCTGAATAAAAAATTTTGTAGGGCGCGAATATCAGAGTATGATTTTTATTAGGTAGCAACTGTTTTTTTGATACGTCAGCAATTTAATAACGATTTGAGAATATCTTGCTGATATTTGATTTTTTCAGGATGCAGGCCTCACGCTATTCTTTTGTGCTGTCACCCTATAAGGAGATGCCCTATGAAGATCGATACACTGTTCCAGCAGCAAAACGCGTTGCCTTCCATTCCCAAGGTGGTACAAGAAGTTATCGAAAGTTTCAATAACGATAGCGTTTCAATTGACGAAATTGCCAAGAAATTATCCGCAGATCAGGTGCTTAGTGCAAAGCTACTCAGATTGGCAAATTCTTCTTATTATCATGCTTCTCGTAGCGTCGGTTCGGTAGATGATGCCGTCTTAATGCTGGGATTTATGACCGTTCGCACCTTAGTCGTCAGTAGTGGCCTTACCGGTGGCTTTAAAGCCATGCCAGGCATCGATTTAAAGCAATTTTGGCGGTACAGCTTGCATACGGCGGTGGTTGCCAAATGGCTAGCGAAACAAACCCATGGCAACTCCGACTTTGCATTTACGGTTGGCTTAATGCATGCGATTGGACAGCTCGTTATGCATGCAGGGATGCCGGAAGAAGCCTTGCAGATAGATAAATTTGCCGGAACGCTTGATGCCCGACGCAGTGGGGTTGAGAGAAATTCTTTTGGCTATGACTTTTATGATGTCGGTGCTGAATTGGCGAAGCGCTGGAGATTTCCAGACACATTTTCAACAACGATTAAATTGTCTGCCGAACCTTTGGTCGCGCCAGTATTTGAACCTATCGCAGGTATTGTTCATTTGGCTGCATGGCGCGCACGGGCAGAAGAAAATAAGTTTAGTCCTGAAGAACTGGAGGCAACATTACCCGTCGAGGTTGTCCAAAAATTGGGTTTGAAGCCTGAACTTTTGCTGAAAGATATGCCGCCATTGAGCGAACTAAGTGCTGGTCTTGACGATTTGCTTAACTAGTCATACTAGTGATCATAGATAGTTCCAAACCCGCATCATCAGCTTTTACTTTTGCCTTTAATTTAGTGTCGAAAGAGCGGGTTTGGTTCTATATAATTTTTGTTTTTAAAATTTTGGAACTTTAAAATTTAATTACTAAGTTCTATGTCCAGCGCCACAGCTTCTGCAACCCTGATTCCATCGACGCCAGCAGATAAAATTCCACCAGCATATCCAGCCCCTTCACCTGCCGGATAAAGCCCTTTCGTATTTAAACTTTGCAGGCTTTTATCGGTTCGTTTGATGCGAATCGGTGACGAAGTTCTGGTTTCAATCCCCGTTAATATGCCATCGCTCATCGCGAACCCGCGAATTTTCTTGTCGAACTCTGGAATCGCTTCGCGTATCGCAGTGATCGCAAATTCCGGCAACGCTTTCGCTAAATCTCCTAGTGTGACGCCAGGCTTATATGAAGGGGTAACTTCACCCAATTCGGAGGAGGCTTTGCCTTTGACGAAGTCGCCAATTAATTGACCAGGCGCATTGTAGTTTTCGCCACCAAGTTGATAAGCTTTTTCTTCGAGCGCTCGCTGAAAATCAATGCCAGCCAATGGATGTCCTGGATAATCCTCGGGTGTGATTCCAACGACAATCGCACTGTTTGCGTTTCTTTCGTTACGAGAATACTGACTCATTCCATTGGTTACAACGCGGCCAGGTTCCGATGTCGCAGCAACGACTGTTCCGCCTGGGCACATACAAAAACTATAGACGGAACGTCCATTTTTGGCGTGATGAACTAGCTTGTAATCCGCAGCGCCCAATATTTTATTCCCGGCATTTGGTCCAAAACGCGCTTTATCAATGACCGATTGTGGGTGCTCTATTCGAAAGCCGACTGAAAAGGGCTTTGCCTCGATATAAACACCACGTTCATACAGCATTTTGAATGTATCGCGTGCGCTATGGCCGATCGCTAAAACAACGTGATCTGTTTCTATGTATTCGGCGTCGTTGACTTGCAATCCGTGAACTTGGCCATCACGGATGTCAATGTCAGTAACCCTTTGTTGAAAACGAATTTCTCCACCAAGCGCTTCGATGCCATTGCGCATCTCTTCAATCATTTTGACCAGACGGAAAGTACCAATATGAGGCTTATTAACATACAGAATTTCTTCCGGGGCGCCGGATTTGACGAATTCGGTTAACACTTTCCTACCGTAATGCTTAGGATCTTTAATCTGGCTATATAGCTTGCCATCGGAAAACGTACCTGCGCCACCTTCGCCAAATTGTACGTTGGATTCAGGTTGCAATTCTCGTTTCCGCCAAAGACCCCAGGTGTCCTTTGTTCGTTCTCTGACCGTTTTTCCTCGTTCTAAAACGATAGGGCGGTATCCCATTTCTGCTAACAATAGTGCCGCAAATAACCCGCAAGGGCCAAAGCCAATAACTACAGGCCGTTTAAATTCCTTAGCCCCCGCTTTGGCAACAAATTTGTAGTTAGTATCTGGTGTTTTTCCAAAATTCGGACGATTGCCAAATTTTTGTAGCAATGCCTCATCCATGCTTGTTTCTATGTCGACCGTATAAATAAGTACGATTGCAGTCTTTTTGCGTGCATCGTAGCTACGTCGAAATACGGTAAAACTAAGAAGCTCGTGCTCTTTAATAGTCAAAAAGCTCAAAATCGCTTCTTTTAAAGCAGATTCTGAATGGTCAAGGGGTAGCTGCAAATCGGTAATGCGTAACATGGCTCGTTTCCAAAAAACTTCCGTGTGGAAGCTAAGTGATTCTTTTAAAACCGATATTTTACCTGTTACCAGGCGTAATCCATTAGCTTCTTTGTTTCTTGTGAAATAGGAGCTCCTCCTTTGGCCGCGACTCCTTCACCAATCAATCATTGCGAAAGCCTCTGACAACGACCATTAAATCGCTGAATAGGATAAATCGTTTTAAAAATATTACTTGAACCATACCAGTTAACTTTGCTATAGTTCGCCTCCCGCTAAAACGGGAAGTGAGAAGAAAGCAGCAGCCAGGTAACTCCGGCGGTTTGATTTGATGAAGTTGGCGCGAAAGCGACAAGATCTGCATAAGATGCATCGAAACGAACAGCAAAAGCAGCAAGGGAGTTGACAGGGTAAATAAAGTGCTGCATAATCTCGCTTCTCTGCTGC
>NZ_JBMPPH010000058.1:0-18407 GCF_049340285.1 Undibacterium sp. SXout20W
GGGTAAGATGTGTGTATGTCATTTCGGGCAACTTTGACTTGGAGGTCTGGAAGGCCGGATGCTACTGCATCTTCCCACCTTTAACCATTTATCTTCAGTTGCACTTCATAGTTGAACTCGCGTTTTTTGTATCGGCTGGCTTTGCATCCCTACTGCTAAATCATGCAAAGGTGCAGAGTTTCGGGCTGCATTTAATGGGTAGTAGTTCAACCGGAAAAAGTACAGCCATGAAAGTGGCCGCGTCAGTATTTGGCGGCGCTGACTACGCCCAAAGTTGGCATGTTACCGATAACTCGTTAGAAGCAACGGCACAAAAGCACTCAGATGCTTTGCTGGTATTGGACGAGTTAGGACAAGCAGACCCTAAGATGGTGGGTAATATCGCGTATATGCTGAGTAATGAAAAAGGCAAAGGCCGCGCCACACAAAACGCAACAGCCAAAAAGATAGCGACATGGCGGCTGATTTTTATCAGTGATGGCGAATTATCCTTAGAAGCAAAAATGGCAGAGGCAGGCAAGACCACGAAAGGCGGCCAAGATGTAAGGATGGCACATATCAATGCTGATGCTGGTAAGTCATTGGGCTTATTCGATACGGTACATACCTTCGCTGATGGAGCGGCATTATCACGGCATTTAGTAAGCATGGTGCAGCAGTATCACGGCACAGCAGGTCTTGCCTTCATTGAATGGCTTGTAGATAACGTAGCGCAATTGGGTGATGTGCTGGCGCAGACGATCAGCGAAACAACGAAAAAGCTTTGTCCTGCAAATGCGCACGGCCAAGTAAAGCGGGTATCAGATTTTTTCTCATTGGTTGCGGCCGGTGGTGAGTTAGCAACGGCTGCCGGTGTTACTGGGTGGGTAGATGGAGAGGCCACAGAAGCGGCAAGCACTTGTTTTAACGATTGGCTGGCGAGTCGTGGCACCGCAGGCGATATCGAGCAAGATAGAATGTTGGCGCTGTTACCTGATTTTATTCAGGTCAATGGTGATTCTCGTTTTGCTTGGGCGCATAGAGCAATGGATGACCATTCTCCAAAAACGATTAATCAGGCAGGTTTTAAACGAGTGTTGAGCAGAGCTGGAAATCCGATCAAGAGCAATTCTGACTGGCACAAAGAATATGGCGACAAAGTGCATCCAGACGAGGCCGATGGAGCAATTATTGAATATTTTTTATTGCCAAAAGTATTTAAAGACGAAGTGTGCAAAGGCTATGATGCGCGTCTAGTAGCTGCAAAGATGGCCGATATGGGCGTATTTGAGAAAGACAACCAAGGAAAGACGAGTATTGTAGAACGCTTCGCCGGTATGAAATCACGTTTTTATAAAATTCCTAGCGATAAGCTGTTTTCACTATTGAGCTAATGCACAATGAGGCGGCGCGGCCTTGATGTGGCCGGGGGTGGGTTTCCCCCCGCGCAGAAAAATGACTGATTAGGTATACAGGTATGCCAGAAACGCCCAATAGTGCAGGCGTTTAAAATGGACTTCTGTATTTGTTCACTCTGCCACACCGTCACACATTGAGAGCCGCATGGAACACCTTGCATGTGTTCCACGTAGAACTAATATCCATGCGGGTTTGCGGCTCGTTTGTTGAGGTTGCCACACCGTCACAACTATAAACGTATCCATTCCTACTTCATTTCGTTTTATGCCTGATTTTCTGGAATTTATACAAGCCTGCACCGCATAAGGCTTTCAGACCTAAAATACCTTGAAAGCTGCACCAAATATAGGTTTCACTCAAAGCCAATAAACATAAGGCTTTCAAGAGGAAAAGCCTTGCAAAGCTGCACCGGTAATAAGGATTCACATATTTTTCATTGCCGGACAACGCTGACAGCTTAGATGCAAAGCCATTGAGCGACCAAAGGTTGGCGGTCTCTGTTAATGTGCTGAACGGCAGAAAGATCATTATAAGATTGGTGTTTGATTCGAGGAGTCCCTATAGAAAATTCACGGGTCCTTTTTTTGATCAGGCCAACGAGGGCGCGAAGACCCCGAATTTTCGCCAGATTTTTCGCTGTCACTCACTTCCTTCCTTTGGTTAAAGAGCAAACTGTACAAGCCTTTTCTAGGTTCTTTTTCATGTCGTATATACACGGGTGCCATGACCCCAGAATTTAGCTAGTTAGCTTGATTGCTTGGGGGTCATATTTTTTAATGATGCAGATACGAATAGGAGACGAAAATAGTTAAAACGATCTAAGAAAAACTTTTTGACGGTATCTATGACGGTATTTTTGATTTTTTAAAATTAAAAGTCCTTTATTCATGCGGGTTTCAAGGCATTATTCGACTTCCCCATTCGCCATGAACACCGCAAACTACGATCAAGTTTGCCTAAAAAGCCCCTAAGTTATCAATTACTTAGGGGCTTTTTTAATACCTACAGTCCTGCGATTCATACCTGAGCGCACTACGGCATTCAGGACGCGGAATTTAGTCCGCCACGATGCGATTTTCCGTCCATTGCTATAATACGCGGATGACATATAGCATCGTTTGGTTCAAACGCGATCTGCGTTTGCATGATCATCTTGCCCTTCATACTGCAGTCAGCCGAGGGGCTGTGCTGTGTTTGTACGTGGTCGAGCCCTCAATCAGGGCACAGGACGACGTGGCCAATCAACATTACCAGTTTCTATTAGAAAGCTTGCGTGAGCTGTATGCGGCATTGCGTGATGCCGGAGGAAAGTTACACATTGTCACCGGTGAAGTTCCTGAGGTATTTAATACACTACATTCGCATCAACCGTTTACAAGCATTTATTCACATGAAGAAACCGGCAATCAAGTCACCTACCAACGTGATATTGCACTCGCGAAGTGGTGCAACGAGCAGAAAATTACATGGCACGAATTCCCTCAATTTGGCGTAGTACGCCGATTAAAAATTCGGGATAAATGGCAGAAAAATTGGAATGCACATAACGACAAAGAATGTATCCCTATGCCAGTTCTGTCTGCCGACAATTTTATACAACTTCAACTTGGTTTTGCGCCGCCACAACTACCGCCTGCCATTGAAGAACTCGGTCTCAACCCTTATGATCCGCCACAAAGACAACGTGGTGGCCGTCAATCAGGTTTAAAGACCCTGACTAGCTTTTTACATCAGCGTAGTCAGCAATATCGCGGGGGTATTTCGTCGCCACTATCAGCACCCACAGCCTGCTCGCGATTATCGCCGTATTTGGCTTTTGGTTGCGTTAGCTTGCGAGAAATTGTCCATGCGACGCGCTTGCATATGGCATCTTTGTCGCCAGAAGCTGAGCGCCAAAGAAAGGGACTAAATGCCTTTATTAGTCGTCTATATTGGCATTGCCATTTTATTCAAAAATTAGAAAGCGAACCGGAGCTCGAATATCGTAATCTACACCGTGGCTACGATGGTTTGCGCGAGAATAGCTGGAATCAAAGTCACTTTGATGCCTTGACCAATGCCCGCACCGGATGGCCCTTGGTTGATGCTTGCGTCACCATGCTGAAGGAAACTGGTTGGCTCAATTTCAGAATGCGTGCCATGTTGGTTTCGGTAGCGGCATATCCACTTTGGTTAGATTGGCGCCCGGTCGGTTCCTGGTTAGCCAGTCAATTTTTAGACTATGAACCAGGCATTCATTGGAGCCAGATGCAAATGCAATCAGGCACGACAGGGATCAACATCCCACGAATTTACAATCCGATTAAGCAAGCCTACGACCACGATCCGCAGGGACATTTCGTGCGACGCTGGTTACCGGCGATGCGCCGTGTTCCAGATACCTGGCTATTCGAACCCTGGCGCATGCCACCTGACGTTCAGGCATCGTGTGATGTCATAGTCGGTATTGACATTCCAGCGCCAGTTGTCGATCTCGAAATGGCAACCCGAGAGGCTAAAGCCCGGGTTTTTGCATTACGAGCGCAAACACATATTAAAGTGGCCAAAGCGGCAATTCTGGAAAAGCATGGTTCGCGCAAAAATACAGCCAAAAAATCACGTTCTCCATCGCCACTAAAATCGATGGCCATCAATGCACAGCAAGAATTCGATTGGTAAGGCTCATCAAATGCGTATGCGAAAAAAAGCCGATCTGCCAAGCAAACTATGTCTGCAATGCATGCGTCCATTTGCATGGCGAAAGAAATGGGAAAAAGTATGGAACGAAGTCAAATATTGCTCAGAACGATGTCGGCGTGAAAGCAAAGGTCAATCTTTATGAGCCCCACTAAAACAAGTGAACGAACCAACGGTAGCGGCACACCCAACAACAAGATGGAAACAGCGATTTACTGGTTTCGCAATGATTTGCGTCTTGACGATAATCCTGCATTAGTTAGTGCATGTCAAAGTGCATCACAGATTATCTTTGTATATTGCCATATCCAGCATCCAGATACGCGTTGGGATACGCCGCGCAGCAGTGGCCATAGGCAGTTTTTTCTGGCATCGGCACTCGCTGACTTGCGGCAGCAATTGCGCGTTTATGGCAGCGAATTACTTGAAGTCACACAGAGCGCTGTAAGTTGTCTTCCCGAATTGGCGTTCGCATTCAACACGCGAACAATTTTCTGTGAAGAGATTGCTGCTCCCGAAGAACAGGATGAAATCAATGTCTTGCGCAGTCATGGCTTGATTCTTAATACGACCTGGCAATCGAGTCTGCTAGCGCCAGCAGCACTTCCTTTCACTGCAGATGCTCTACCAGAAGTTTTTACCGTTTTTCGTCATGCGGTCGAAAACGCAGGAGTTATTCCCCCTGCACCTGTTCGACGCCCGCACTTACTCCCTCCATTGCCAGAAAAATTTCACCAAATCGCGCAAATTTGGAAGCGGACTGAGCAACATGTCGATGCAAACAAAAATGTGCCCGGCGCGGGATGTCACTTTGACCCGCGTTCATCTTTTCCGTATTACCAACCAGCATTCGGTGGCGGTTCAACAGCAGCAAATGCGCACTTACAACAATATTTCCAACGCGGATTAGCGCATACCTACAAACAAACCCGTAATCAATTAACAGGACATGACTACTCGACTAAGTTTTCGCCATGGCTAGCCTCCGGTGCCCTTTCGGCCCGCCAAATCTATACAGCATTGAAACAATTCGAAGCGGACTATGGCGCCAATGACAGTAGCTATTGGATTTGGTTTGAATTGCTATGGCGTGATTTTTTTCGCTTGCTACACCTTAAATACGGACGCAAGTTATACACTGCACATGGTCTCAGCGAGTTACCTGTACCATCCCACTATCAGGAGAATTTCCATCGCTGGTGTCAGGCAAGAACTGGGGAATCACTCGTGGATGCTGGCATGGCCGAATTAAGTGCTACCGGTACTTTGTCAAATAGACTAAGGCAAATCGTTGCGAGTTTTCTGATCTATGACCTGCAGTGCGACTGGCGTGCTGGTGCAGCATGGTTTGAAGCGCAACTGATTGATTACGATGTTTATAGCAATCAAGGAAACTGGCTCTACATTGCGGGACGCGGATCTGACCCTCGTAATGGTCGCCGGTTCAATATTCAAAAGCAGGTAAAAGATCATGATAGTGACGGCTCCTATCAACGATTGTGGACTACTAACTAATCAATGACGATAACAATGGCGATGGCGATGACAAAAATAAGATTGCTCCTTGGTGATCAATTAAATCTCCAACACTCTTGGTTTCATGAGGTCGATGACAATCACGTTTATGTTCTGATGGAAGTCAGACAAGAAACTGATTATGTACTTCATCATGCCCAAAAAATTCTTGCTATTTTTGCTGCGATGCGCGATTTTGCAAAGCAACTCAGAGAGCGTGGACATAAAGTGCATTATGTGCACATCAACGATGCAACAAATCTGCATGCGATCCCGGCAAACCTCGATGCTTTAATAGAGACCTATCAAGCAAGGGAAGTCGAATATCAAATGCCTGACGAATGGCGCTTAGATCAGCAACTATATAAACATAGTCGCATGTCTTCCATCCCATGGCGTATGGTTGATAGCGAACATTTTTATACCAGTCGCCATCAGGCAGCCGATATTTTTATGGGGCGCAAGCAATGGTTGATGGAATTTTTTTATCGTCAGATGCGTACTCAACATCAGGTCTTGATGGATGATAAAAAGCCGGTTGGCGACCAATGGAATTACGACCACGATAACCGCAAACCCTGGCGTGGCACCCCCGCAGAACCAGCGGATGTTCGCACTATGCATGATCATTCGGCATTGTGGGATGACATCGTAAACGCTGGCATTGCCAGCTTCGGGCGACCGCAAGAGCGAGAATTTCCGTGGCCTTTAAACCGAGAGGAAGCGCTTGAACAACTCAATGCATTTATTCAACATGGGCTGCCTTTTTTTGGTGATTTTCAAGATGCGATGAGTAGCAAAGCGTGGCGACTATTTCATTCGCTTTTATCTTTTGCCCTCAACGTCAAAATGCTCAATCCGCGTGAAGTAGTTCATCGTGCCGAAACAGCTTTCCGCGAGGGTAAGGTACCGCTGGCGGCGGCAGAAGGATTTATCAGGCAAATTTTAGGCTGGCGTGAGTATATTCGCGGTGTGTATTGGAATTTTATGCCGGAGTATGCGGAAAAGAATTTCTTTAACCATCAACGAGTATTGCCGTCGTGGTTCTGGAACGGTGAAACAAAAATGAATTGTCTATCGCATGCGATTGGCCAATCGCTGGAACAAGCCCATGCACATCATATACAACGCCTCATGGTCATTGGTAATTTTTCGCTGCTTGCTGGCCTACAGCCACAAGCCGTACATCAGTGGTATTTAGGCGTCTATATCGATGCGTTTGAATGGGTCGAGCTTCCGAATACGATAGGCATGAGTCAATTTGCTGATGGTGGATTATTAGCGACCAAACCTTATGTATCAAGCGCTGCTTATATTGATAAAATGAGTGACTATTGCAAGGGATGTCATTACGACAAAAAGCAACGAATCGGCGAAAAGGCGTGCCCTTTTAATGCCTTATATTGGGATTTTTTCGAGCGCAATAAACGATTATTAGCAAAAAACCCGCGCATTGGTATGGCATATCGACAAATTGAAAAAATGGACGAAAAAACCATCCATGATTTCAAACATCAAGCACAAAAAATCTTAGATAATTTGGATAAGCTTTGATCGTTCAATCATAGTTGACACTTTACGCACCTGAATGCGAGACAAAATGAAAATAGGTATGCAAACCTGGGGGAGTCACGGCGATATCCGGCCATTTCTTGCACTGGCGGAAGGTTTGCAGGCAGCCGGTCACGAGGTGACATTGTTGATTACCTGCTTTGATAGTGCGATTTACTCGGACATTACCTCCACGAATGGCGTCAACATTACACTTATTGCTTCGCCGGTCATCAGTATTGAAGAAGCTGAAAAAATCGCCACGATGGCATATAACATTCGCGATCCCATGAAACAGATCGCAACGATTTTAGAACGTGGCTTTGAACCGGTCGAAGATCAAATGTTTGTCGCAGCGCAGCAACTGAGTAAAGACAACGATCTGTTGATCGGTCACTACTTTATGTATCCACTACAAGTAGCCGCTGAAAAAACACAGAAGCCCTATATCAGCGTGGTACTCGCCAATATCGTCGTACCAAGTGATTACGCAAACCCGCTAGGATTCAATCGCTTAGGCCTATGGGGGCATCGTATTATCTGGTGGGTCACCAAGTTCAGCGTTAATCGCGTGTTATTGCATTACCCTAACCGCCTGCGCCAGCAGTTAGGCATGAAACCAACACGGGACATCTTGACGCAGGTATGGATGTCACCATACCTGACCCTACTTGCAGTAAGCCCGCAATTTTGCCAACGTCAGCCAGACTGGCCTTCCTCAGTGCAAGTATGCGGTTTTTTAGACACGCCAAATATGACCATGGAGGGCGTCATCCCAGCTTCGCTAAAATCGTTTCTGGATGCGGGTGAACCTCCGGTCTACATGACATTTGGTAGCTGGATGCCGCATGAAATTGCCAACCAAACAGCGACACTGCGACTCCTGACGGACGCGGCAAACCTGGCAGGATGTCGGGCGATTATTCAGAGCCCCTCGTCGCCAGATTGTGGATTTACATCAAACGATCAAATATTTTATATATCAGCAGCGCCACACTATGCGATTTTTCCGCATTGCCAAGCGGTTGTGCATCACGGTGGCGCCGGCACCACGCAATCCACCACAATCTCCGGTAAGCCATCGATCGTGGTAACTCACTTGAGCGAGCAGGAGCATTGGGGACGTGAGTTACGTCGTGTCGGTATTGCGGGGGACTTTCTTCACCGACGCAACTTAACTTCAAAACAACTTGCCCGGAAAATTCAATTTGTCTTGAATTCCCCTGAACTAAGCCTCAAAGCGAAGTCCATTGCAGAAGCAATGAAAAAGGAAAATGGTGTCGACGCAGCAGTAAATTTAATACAGCAAAGATTCGCAGTTTGAAATTGAATCCGTCATTCAAAATGCAGCGAGTCTCTGCTGTATTTTCAGTATCGTCGTTCCAATTCTTTTTGTAAGAAATTGAATTATTGAGGCGTTGAATCAATGAAACGTTAAATCAATGAGACGTTAAATCAATGAGACGTTGAAACTTTTTACGTTGACATGTTTTAATTTAAAAAAAATCGACGTCTCAATTTAATTAACGCCAGTGATTTTCACCGCGTCCATCACCACGTCCATCGTGGCGATCGTCATGTCTTTCGTCATGTCTTTCGTCATGGCGCTCATCACGACGAGTTTCATAACGATGATCATAACGATCTTCATGGCGCTCATAGCGACCATGTTCTTCGTAACGGTCGTGTCCATGATCCCCGTACCATTCACGACCATGTTCTCGATATTGCGGTGCATAGACTCTGGAATACCAGTTATCCTGGACAAAATACACATGACGTCCACATGCGCGATATGCATCGCAGTAGCGACTCCAATGTCTGAAATGCTCTGGCGGCACCCGTAAATAAATTGGTTCAGCAATGTATCCCACCACTGGTCGTGCAACAATGACTGGTGCCGCATAAATAACCGCTGGAGGTGCCACATGCCCAATATCGATTTGCCCATAAAAGCCAGGCTCACCGACCGATACCGCAAGGTTGACTCCTTGTGAGAAGGCCGAACCCGCGGCAAGAAGGGCAAAAGCTGCAACGGCAAGTTTTTTCATGATAGACATCCTTTTTTACAACGCAAGAAACATAGTTCATCAACGAAGTGCTTGCCTCGAACGATGACCTGACTATGAATCTAACTTGTAACGGTATGTCGCAACATCACGTTTTAAATCTTTGCAACCTTACGAAAATCTTTTGGGCGAAATCCCATCACAGCCAAGGAGGAGAAGTAAGTTGCCATTGAGGCGAGAATCAACATCAATAGTGCACCAGCGCGAAGGATGGGCGTAGCACGCATGGCCAGCCAGTTAAACTGGTCAGAAATCCATAATGATACGAAAGCCATTAGTAGCAAGGCCGCAAACAACTTCAGCAAAAACATTCCCCATCCTTTATGCGGATGAAAAATACCTCGACGACGCAACCCAATAAACAGGAACGTCGCATTAACACATGCACCCAAGCCAACTGACAGCGCCAGACCTGCATGTGCGAACATTGGCACAAAAATCAAATTCATTAACTGCGTTGCAATCATAACGCTGACCGCAATCTTAACGGGTGTGCGAATATCCTGGCGAGCATAAAATCCTGGTGCGAGGATTTTGACAACAATCAAACCAATAAGGCCGATGCCATACGAAATCAGTGCATTTGAGGTCATGCTAACGGCATGCGCATCAAATTCGCCATGGTGAAACAAGGTCGCTGTCAGGGGGATAGGAATCGTCGCCAACGCCACGCCAGCGGGCATTGCCAATAAAAATGTCAGCCTTAAGCCCCAATCTAACAAAGCCGAATATTCTGCTGTATCGCCATCCGCATTGGCCTTGGATAAGCCAGGCAACAAAATAGTGCCGAGTGCAACGCCAAGTAAAGCAGTAGGAAATTCCATCAACCGGTCAGCGCTGGCGAGCCAGCTAGTGCTACCGGCAACCATGCGAGACGCCAGGCTAGTGTTAATCAAAATGCTGATCTGTGATGCCGACACCGCCACAATGGCGGGCAGCATATTACGTACGATGCGCCTTACGCCTTCATCTTGCCAGGCAGTCGCCGGACGCCAGCCGATACGTGGCATCATACCGATCTTGACGAGTGCAGGAACCTGTATCCATAACTGCAATACGCCACCAATAAAAACGCCGATGGCCTGCCCATAAATCGGGTGCTCCATCCATCGCGATAACCATAATGTGGCAGCAATCGACGTCAGGTTATATATTACAGGGGTAAAGGCAGGAATCTTAAATTCGCGCCAGGTATTCAGAATCCCGCCAGCCAATGCCACCATCGACATAAACCCGATGTAGGGAAACATAATACGCGTCATCAAGACTGTCGCACTAAATACCTCGGCGTTCTTGACTAAGCCACTCGCCGCAAAATACAGAATAACCGGTGCACCGACGATTCCAAGCACACAGGTCAGCAATAGAGCCCAGGTCAGCAGGGTTGCGACATGATCGACGAGCTCTTTGGTCGCCTGATTTCCTTGCTGGGATTTGTATTCGGCGAGAATCGGTACAAATGCTTGCGCAAAAGCACCTTCTGCAAAAAGGCGGCGTAATAAGTTGGGAATACGGAATGCAATATTGTAGGCATCCGTCATCGAATTGGCACCGAAATAAGTCGTGAACAGCACGTCCCGGGCAAGTCCGGAAACGCGCGACAACATAGTCATGCCACTAATGGAAGCGAGAGTTCTGATTAAATTCATGGTGCCGCATTATATATCGGAGGTTAGCGTATGTTTTTAAGATCTTCTGGATTTAACACAACAAGGTTTACTGACGATGATCTGTTGGCATAAATAAACTTTTCATGACACACGCTCATTTAAATATCGTTTAATTATAATTTCAACAATTTATTACTGATCAGTAACCACGTTTTACCTATGATTTGCTACACTGTTGACCGTAATCATCTAGGCCGTACCCAGAATATCTCGTTACTCAGACAACACCACGCACGCCGGAGTAAGTTCATGTCCCGTTTTCAACAATATCGCCGCCACCTTTGCAATCATTTTTACCGTCGTTTTTGCCTCCAATACTTAGGCACAATCGCATTTGCGTTGTCCAGCATGGTTTTCACCAGCAACCTAAGTTTTGCAGCGAACGCCAACACAAGCAGCGACCTAGAAGCGGCGTCCATCGCGTTGCAGCAGACGGGCTTTCAAGGTGCCATCCTGGCGGCACGTGGCGACAAACTCCTCTACAAAGCCAGTATCGGCAATTTTGGGGACGTCAATCGTACATTCCGCTTTGCTTCTATTACCAAAGAAATGACCGCGATTATCCTGATGCAAGAGGTCGAAGCAGGTCATTTGCAGCTTGATCAAACATTGGGAACCTATTGGCCTGATTATCCCAATCCTGCCGTTCGCGCTGTAACCATACGCCAGTTTATGACCCATTACTCTGGCCTGTTTAACGATAACGCTGTCCCAACGTTTCATATGTTGAACGCTAATAATGGCGATGATATGAAAAAATTCGCGACCGGCATGTGTGCAGGTCAGACAAATAGCCAGCCTGGGTCGACATTCGATTACAACAACTGTGATTACATGGTTCTCGGTGCGCTATTAGAAAAAATCACGAAGCAATCATTTGCACAGTTATTGCAACAAAGAATCTTTTCCCCTGCAGGTATGACTAATGCGGGCTTTTACACCGCAGCGATGCCCGATAACCCAGACCATGTTCACGGCAGTTTAGGTGGACAAGCAGAGCCCGAAGTGAATCTCGCCAGTTATGGTGCAGCAGGCTCGTCGTTTGGAACTTTGAAGGATCTGCTGGCATTTGATCGTGCCTTCATTAAAGGTAAATACATTAGCGCTAAGTCTCGTGCCGAAATGATCAAACCGAATGCAGTTGGCGGTGCGCTTGGGGTTTGGGTCTATCCATTTCATGGCGCAGATGAGAAAAATCCCACCGTTATCGTCGAACGACAAGGTTGGATTGCTGGTATTCGAATTTTAAATTTAGTTGACGTGCAAAGCGGAAATATACTTATTTTGGTCAGTACCAATGGCGATCTCGATTTGACGCAAACGTGGGCGAATAAAGGACCTGCGGCTGGATTATTGAAAGCACTTTTACAGAGCAAATAAAGTGCGTTGCGCGGGAGGGTAACTGGAACAGGTCTTGTCGGTTAATTGATAATGACGGGTTGCCCCCGCAACTACAGGTCAATAATCACAAGAATGCCATGACTGCCAACGGCTACTGCATGCGGCACGTTAGCTGGCACTAAATACATTTCGCCAGCACAAACAATGACCAACTCACCATCAATCTGCAAATGCATCTGTCCGTCAATGACAATCAGTGCCTCATCAAAATCGTGAGTTTCATTTGGATAAGCGGCATCATCCATTCGTAACACTTTTACATTCGCCCCTGCAGCATGACCGACAATAGTTGATCTCCAAGGAAGTGGTAAATCAGTCGCCAGGTTTTTTAAATTAAAGTGAGCCATTTACAACTACTTTTCCAAGAGTATTTGAATAATCTGCAGAACCGATGAAACCCGTACTGCTCCTTGAATGCCATACCCTGAGTCAAAGCCATTTAATCCTCCTGCACCATCGTTCTGATCTTGATGGCTTTCTCAAAATGATCTAGCTTGTGAGTGGCGATCCACCAAGTCGCTGCTTCCATCAACAGAGTCGGATTATCGTTTTTATTCGCAAAAAAAGCATAAAACGACAATCCAACCTCACGTCCTTTTTGGGCTATTTTCTTATCGCAAACCGCAATGATTTTATTTTTTAATTCTGACGTCATACCATTCTTCGCACGTAAAAACATGGTAATAGGCTAATGAATTTAAAGTACATCTTTCATCAACGCCGTCGCAATCTGATGCGTATCTTTTAACGTCTGTAAGACGATGTTAGAACGAATATCTAATACCCCTGTTGTTTTGTATAAGCGCTCAAGGACAAAGCTGGAATAGTGTTTCAAATTGCGCGCTCTCACCCTTAGCAGATAGTTGGCGTCACCTGTAATAATGTAGGAGCCGATAACTTCAGGCCACTGCATCAAAGCCTGCGAAAAATTTTCATGCCACTGCTCTACATCGCGACGCATCGTCACCTGCACAAATGCATCCACTTCAAGCCCTACTTTTGTCGCATCGACGACCGCACAATAGTGGTGAATAATTCCTGCCTCTTCCAACATTCTGACACGGCGCAAACACGAAGACGGTGATAAAAAAACTTTGTCTGCGAGTTCTTGATTACTGATACGGCCATCTTCTTGCAACTGCTGCAAAATTTTAAGGTCAGTAGCATCCAACTGCATATTTTTACTCCAGTTAAAAGTAGTGCGCCAATCACTTTTCTTAGGGTGGGTGCAACCCACCTATCCTATAAAAACAAGCAAGCGTTAACGGATGCATCAGATGCATCAGATGCATCAAAGTTACCCATATCAGTTTGAATGATCAGCACACCAACTAGCTTGCCGATTATTAGAATTTTCCACCAAGAAAACGTGCAAAATCAGGTATTGATGCAATGCAAAAGCAAATTTGCGATAAATATTTTAAGAAATAAGGATTATTTCGCAGTATATTCCAAAAATCATCTTTTTATCGCTGCAATTTGCAAGAATTATTCAACGATTCCAGCATAAAATCTCTGCATGTTTTTTACGGGAGGTTTTATGTCGGTGTCATCTCAATTGTGGGATATTAGTCCTGCGATCCAAGCAGGAATTCCGGTCTGGCCGGGGGACAGCGAGTACAGCGCTGAAACGACCTGGCAGATTGCCGACGGCTGTCCCGTTAAAGTCAGCAAGATCACGATGTCAACGCATACCGGCGCTCACTGTGACGCCCCATCGCATTACGACCCGGATGGCAAAGCGATTGACGAAGTGCCTCTTACTACCTATATCGGCACTTGCCGCGTGATCCATTGCATAGGTGCGGCTCAAGTCTTGCCTGAGCACATTTTGCCGTTTATTGAACAGTTACCGCAACGGGTGCTATTTCGCACCTACGAATGCGCGCCGCAAATGCACTGGGATAAGGACTTTCCATTCGTCAGCCCGGCGGCAATCGCCTTGCTGGCAGCTCATGGCGTCAAATTGATCGGCATTGATAGTCCATCGTTAGATCCGCAAGAATCGAAAACGCTTGATGCACATTTATGCGTGAAATCGTACGACATGGCGATCTTAGAAGGCATTGTGCTAGATGCGATTAATGCGGGCGATTACGAATTGATTTGCTTGCCACTCAAACTCGCAGGACTCGATGCCAGCCCGGTTCGTGCTGTTTTGCGCGGTTTATCGACATCGATGTAAAAGTAATTCACCCCATATTTAGGTACTTAGATTCTGAGGAAATAAGATGACAACAACCACAACCACCACATCAACCACATCAACCATAACTACCCGCGCTGATTGCGAAAAATTGGATCAGCAAGACCCATTAGCGCCCCTACGCAATGATTTCATTTTGCCTGAAGGCGTAATCTATCTCGATGGTAATTCTCTTGGCGCACGGCCTAAATCATCCATGGCACGCGCACAAGAAGTGATTACTCAAGAATGGGGAACTGATTTAATTACCAGTTGGAACAAAGCAGGTTGGTTTGACTTACCCTCCTCACTCGGCAATCAACTAGCACCGCTGATTGGCGCAGAAGCCAATGAAGTCGTGGTCACCGATTCGACGTCAATCAATTTATTTAAAGCGATTGCGGCGGCATTACAAATCCAATCCAGTGATACCAAGCGCAAGACCATCATTACAGAACGCAGTAATTTCCCGACTGACATTTACATGGCAGAAGGAATCACCAAATGGCTCGATCGCGGCTACCAGATTGTATTAATTGATAGTCCAGAAGAACTGGCAAACGTCATCAATAATGACACTGCGTTAGTTATGCTGACCCATGTCAATTACCGTACTGGTTATCTGCACGATATGACGGCTGTCACCGCATTAATTCACCAGCATGGGGCGCTGGCCTTGTGGGATCTGGCACATTCGGCAGGTGCTGTCCCTGTGCAATTGAATGCAGCCAATGCCGACTTTGCGGTCGGTTGTACTTATAAATATTTAAACGGTGGCCCGGGCGCGCCGGCTTTCATTTGGGTACCAACACGTCATCAAGCCGTGTTCAATCATCCTTTATCAGGTTGGTGGGGACATGCAAGTCCATTTGCAATGGCACCCGGTTTCGCACCAACACCTGGCATCCGTCGCGCTTTATGCGGCACGCAACCTATCGTCTCGCTAGCGCTGGTTGGTTGTGGTCTGGATATTTTTGGTAAAACCGACATGCTAGCAATTCGCAAAAAATCGCTGGCATTAACCGATTTGTTTATTGCACTCGTTGAACAGCGTTGCGCATCGCATCCGCTGGAACTGGTCACACCAAGAACACATCAACAACGGGGTAGTCAGGCAAGCTTTAAACACCCGCATGCTTATGCAGTAATACAAGCATTAATTGGTCGTGGTGTGATTGGTGACTATCGCGAACCAGCGATAATGCGATTTGGATTTACGCCGCTCTATATTGGTTACGCTGATGTTTGGGACGCCGTAGAGACGCTGCGCGACATTTTGGATAAACAGGATTATGACACCAACTTGCAACGCAATGCCGTGACCTGATTGGCAACGTCACGATGACGCTATAGCTTCGATCGAGCATCGTTCGAGCATAGATCGTGCAACGTTCGGGCAACGTTTGGGCATTGTTATTACAACGTTCCCGACACTGACAATATTTTGAAAGAATTATCATGAGCAACAACAACGAACAAGCAAGTAAATGCCCGATGTCCTGGCATGGCGCACAACTCGATTTTTCTGAATCCATGAGCTATGGCGATTATCTGGGTTTGGATCAGATTTTGACAGCACAACATCCACGTTCGCCCAATCATAACGAAATGCTGTTCATCATCCAGCATCAAACGAGTGAGTTATGGATCAAGCTAATGCTGCATGAATTACATGCGGTACGCCAACACATTCATAACAACGATTTACCGCCAGCATTCAAAATGTTGTCGCGTGTTGCCCGGATTATGGATCAACTCGTTCATGCGTGGGACGTATTGGCAACCATGACGCCAAGTGAATACACGGCCATTCGGCCTTACCTCGGGGCGTCGTCTGGTTTTCAATCACATCAGTATCGTGAATTGGAATATTTGCTCGGCAATAAAAATACCACCATGTTGAATGTCCATGAGAGCAAACCAGAAATTCATGCCACGCTAGATTCTGCTTTACGTACGCCATCAATTTATGACGAAGCGATTATGTTAATGGCACGCCAGGGATTTACAATTGACGCCGACCGCTTGCAATGCGACTGGACCCAGAAAACCGAAGCCAACGAGTCTGTCAAGGCAGCATGGCTGCAAGTTTATCAAGCGCCAGAGCAGCACTGGTCTTTGTATGAGTTGGCTGAAAAGCTGGTCGATATGGAAACTGCATTCCGTATCTGGCGCTTCCGTCACGTCACAACAGTAGAACGTATTATTGGCTTCAAAACCGGTACGGGTGGCACGGCAGGCGTCAGCTATTTACGTAAGATGCTTGACGTTGTGCTGTTTCCGGAACTGTTTGCGTTGCGTACTGCGCTGTAATCAACACTCAGTCGCCTAGGGGCGGAGCAAACCGCCCGTCCCCTCCCCCTTCCCCATCGCCCCTCTCAATTGCGGTTATAAGCTGAATTGCAGACATTCGATCTTGCTGTTCAATTTCCTTGAAAAATATTAAAAAATATTAAAAAATATTAAAAACGCAATAAATTACCAGTTTTGCTGCATTGCAATGCAATTTATGCAACGACTTAGAAAAATAGCATATCAAGCTGCCACAGCTTTCGTTGTTTTCTCTTATCTACGAATAATTTCTTGAAACTACGCAAACTATGCTTCGATAAGGCGATTATAATCAGCGCAGATTCAAGGATGCTTCTTTTCTTATTTTTGCGGCACTGCAATGCTGCATGACTAGCATGGAATAAGTACTGATTAAATATTTCGCACTAATCTCGCACTATTTAGTTGGCAATACGAATGCAATATGACTGGAATTTGGAGTTTGACATGATCTTCCCCGCATTACGCCCCTCAACAACAAGCTTCTTGCCTATCGCAGAAGAATCAACAAATTACGATCAACTAACGGCTGGTTATATCGAAATGGGACTCAGCCTGCAACAATCCTACGGCACGAGCTGCGCGATTGAGTATTTGCAAGGCAAAGGCGTACCAAATCGAATCACTGAAAGAGTCCTGGTTCGGTCGAATCAACATCGATAGAGCCTGGCTTGGTTGTGCTCGTCAATACTGACACAATCGCCGACACAACAGATACAATCACTGACGCAAACGAATACATTCATTTTGCGTGAACGACTTAAGCGTGGCAGCACGAGAATAAATATTAGATAATGGTCTTTTATTCTCGGGGATTTGCATGCTTAGCTTTCAAACTGCGCTAACATTCTTTGGCGTGTCTATTTTATTAGGCCTATCTCCGGGACCGGATAACGTGTTCGTTCTCATGCAATCAGCGACCCAAGGTCGTAAAGCGGGCATGTTGGTTGTGTTGGGGCTATGCACCGGACTGGTCGTACATACAATCGCGATCGCCTTAGGATTAGCCGCCGTATTTGCTGCGTCAGCAATGGCGTTTCTAGTCCTGAAATTGTTTGGCGCCGCCTATCTAGCCTATCTGGCTTGGGGCGCCTGGCGTGCACCAGTCAGTGCCGATACCAGTATCAACGCCAGCCCCTTACGTCCGCGAGACTTATATCTGCGCGGCATCATCATGAATTTAACCAATCCTAAAGTCGTGTTCTTCTTTCTAGCGTTTTTGCCGCAGTTCGTTTCTGCCGAACGAGGTTCGGTAGCATTTCAATTTGTCGAGTTAGGTTGCCTATTTATTTTGGCGACCATCGTCGCTTTCGGCAGTATTAGCTACTTTGCCGCGACGGTAGGTCAACGTCTGCGCGGCTCCGCCAAAGCGCAACGCTGGATGAATCGCACAGCTGCGATTGTGTTTACCGGTTTAGCACTGAAATTGGCGCTGTCTCAACGCTAAATTCCCTGCATAAAAAAAGAAAAGCCTAAGCAAAAACATGGCGGATTCAATTTCGAAGTGCAACCACATGTTGATGCGATTGTAACTGCTTCATAAATACTTGGTGCGGCGTTTTGAAGCCGAGACATTTTCTGGGACGATGATTTAAGCTGTTCATCGCCCAT
>NZ_JBMPPH010000059.1:0-3129 GCF_049340285.1 Undibacterium sp. SXout20W
TCGCTTGGCTTAAAGATACGTTGGAAAAACTCCCTACCTGTAAAAATAATCGTATTGATGAATTGCTGCCGTTGCGATTGAATTCGTCAAATCACTGATTGTTTAGGTGGATCTGTCGGACGCATACATTTAAGAAAATCAATAGATGGTTTGTAAATCATCCAAACACAATATGCATTACTCTCACCAAGGAAAAATTCATTCTCCTTGATGTTTTTAACATTCAATGATTCTCCCGGAATTATGTAGCAACCGCACAAGCTGAATAATCAATGAGTTAGGTAATGGTTGCCGAATTGAAACCTAAATACTTGAACTATATGGCAGTGTTTTTATGTAACCTTCCATAAACTTCCAGTCTGGCTTGCCTGCCTTCGTTACAGGTAGGCGAATCACAGAAGTTTTCATGCGCTCCAAGTGCCATTTGCGACCATAGTTAAATCGGAATTTTTCAAACCGAATCAGTGCGCAAAGAAACAGTCCAATTTCTGGAGATATTTCAAATAATGGATACAAAACGTTCACGTCGTCCGTAGCCCAGAAGTTAGTTGTTTGGTAAAAGGCTTCTGCAACTGACCCATTGTATGCAACAGATATTGTCTTTCCGCGATGAATCGCAAGCTGTCCTACAAACGCAGTAATACCATTTTGTGAGTCTGTTGAACCGATGTATGGCGTTGTCCCAGGTAACATATCAGCTTTAGTGAGTCTCTTTCCTTTTTTTATTTTGAATAACTGCTGTAGCTCAAAAGGCTTCCAATCCAACGCGGTCAATGGTGCTGGCATTGCAGTTATGCAAGGCCGTGCAGCTCCTTCGTAAAGACTTATGTCAGTCGCCTTAACCCAAGCCGGAATGTCTTGAATCTCTGGCAGCATGATATCCCGTAGAGTTCGGTTAGCTTGACGCCCGTAGTTATATCTGTACTTGTTGGCACGTATGCACGCGCAGTAATATAATTTCTGGACAGTGCTCATCTCAAACTTGGGAACCAGATAATATAAATCTCGGCCTGAATAAAAAGGTTCCGGTTGTAGAAAAGTTTCCAATACTGATCCGCCCCCCGCCACCGTAAGTACGCCAGAAGGGATAGGATTTAATCCTTCTATGGGAGCCACGGTAGCTGAAATTCCGTTATTTTTTGCAGTCCTGGATACGAAGTTAATCCCGTTCGTCATTGGCGTGAGCCGATTTAGTTCCAAATTTACACCATAATGCACATCGAACAGGTCGGAAAGCTTAATCATCTACCGAGTCCTCTACATCATCACTGGTGACATCAGGTGGCGCTCCCAACAGCTTAAACATGGCGTAGTTACGCACAACCGTCTCAAAATCGGATTGTGAGAGCATGGAATAATCTGTCTCCATATATGCTTCCGCACACCACTCGTCGCTGTGCGTAACGTGCTGCATTACACTTTCGCCAGCATGAATTTCACGATTACGAAACATTTCAACCCAACGGTCACGAACTTCAGGCCATTTCTCATACTGGTCAATGCGACCTTTATTTTTTGTCTTGATAAAACCGTCATCTTTCCAATACCCAAACCACGTTTTTTTTCCTGACTGTTTATGTGGAATAGCAGATGTCCAAACCATGATGCAAGTGACTGTGCCAACTGGGTAAAATAACTCTCCTGGCATCGACATAACAGCCTCAAGGGTGTGATGTTTCATCAGTTCTTCACGCGCAGGGCTGGGTGAAATAGCGCAAGACATCGGCACGATCGCAATTCCGGTGCCGCCACGCCTCAAGCAATCTAGCATTTGTTTTACAAAATACAGTTCGTGCAGCTCGGCATCACTTTTGGATTGCGCATACGGTGGATTGAGCATACCGATGGTGGGTTTTGATTTTTTGACGGCGGCAATTATGTCGTCATCAAAGCAGCTACTTTGATGTAAATTAGCTTTGCCATCACCGCGTAAAATCATATTGCTGGCCGCCAGCGCAAACATTTTCGGGTTGTTTTCAATACCGATAAGCCTATTTTGCTTAATATCCATGCGCTCTGCATCGGTAACTGCTTGTTTTAGCATGTGCTGCATTGCCGAAATGAGAAAGCCGCAAGTCCCAGCACAAATATCTAAAACCACATCTTTAGGGCCAACATTGGTTAACAACGAAAACAACTCTGCGATATGGCGCGGCGTAAGCACTATTCCCAAAGCTTTTTTGTCGCCAGCAGTGTATTTCAGAAATTCGCCGTAAAATTGACCTACAACATCAAAGTCGTGATAAATATTGATGTACGGCCAAACGTTGTCGTTAATTCTTGAGATGATTTCCTTGAAAACCCCATCGGGATATTCTTTCGCTAGCCGGGTATCTGGCTTGGCTAAGTTTGGGTGTACTGCAATCGTGGAGTACGGCTGAATCATCGTATCTTTTTTTCCTTGCGGAATATTGGACTTGTCCAGCTCCTTCTTGATCGCTCCAAGCCATGATTCCTGCAAATCGTCCGCAGGCAGCGCTGCGAAGGTTTTTCCAAAAGCTGAATTCATCAGCGCAATCAAAGTGCCACTTACGAGCAGGGGCTTATCTTCTTCTGATACCTTGGCTTTTGTCCAAATTAATTCGTGCAGCTCACGAGAGAACGAAAGCAAGTCAGCATGGCGTTTCTTCGCTACATCTGGGTCAAACGATGACAAGCGGTAGTAATCCTCAAATGGAATCAGCTCCTTTACTACAGAGCCGGACTCATTTACTAAATCTTTAGGCTTGGCAGCACCGGCAGGGTACAAAAAATTTGAAATTTTTAGTGCGCTTTTTGTTGCGCCACTGACCGCGATGGCTACAACCGTGTAATGCTTAGCTAAATGCTTGGCGTAATGTAGAACACCATCTACAGCGAATTCCATAGCCTTATTGCGGCCAGGACTTTCATGCTTTTTCACATCTGGTTTACACTCGAAAACAATAAGGAAATTAACATCTTTTTTGTTTGAGATGATGAACTCAGGGTAGCCTGAGTTGCCTTTTCCGTTTTTACTCGCTTTTGACAGTAAGCTTTTAATTTTTGCAATTTCGGATTTCTGTTCTTCTACCGTAATGCCATTGTCTTGGCCGTAGTATTCATAACTCCGCAACTTATCACGAACAAGATTTTCAGTTATACGTTCGC
>NZ_JBMPPH010000059.1:3226-18050 GCF_049340285.1 Undibacterium sp. SXout20W
GTCTTGGCTTGGCTTGGCTTGGCTTGGCTTGGCTTGGCTTGGCTTGGCTTGGCTTGGCTTGGCTTGGCTTGGCTTGGCTTGGCTTGGCTTGGCTTGGCTTGGCTTGGCTTGGCTTGGCTTGGCTTGGCTTGGCTTTCAAATTATTGTTTGGTATTTTCATTTTTCAAGTTTTATTTCACGGTTACTCGATTTTTATTTGAGTACAGATCGTTAAGGATTTAATCATTAAGGCGGATGGTATGGCACCCCAAGACATCAAGGCATTGAACAAAAAATACCGCAGAAAATTTTCCCCGACTGATTTTATTTGCAATGTTTTCTGGCGTTTCCGCTACGCCTATCCCCGCTAACTTTTCAGTGAGTTCCTGATAGGTGACATCGCGGCGCTTTAGTTCTGCTTTTAACAGTCCCTTAACGCGGCTTTCCCAATCCTGCTCCATCGCTATTTCCTATATTTGATGATTTATATCATCATACACGATATATTTATATTGACAAAGTAAGTTAAATTCATCATCATCATATACAGTATGTTAATCTCCACAAATGATGATTATGACTCAACACTTTCTCCTTTCTGCAAAAGCCCGCACTTTATCCCTGCGCCGCGTGTTTGAAATGAACGACGAGCAGGCATTCAAGGTCTTTAAAAAAGTGCGCTGGGGTGATGGCAAGGCCGTGACTTGCCCGATGTGTGGCGTCGTGCATGAGCACTATTTCATCGCCACGCGCCGCCAGTGGCGCTGCAAAGACTGCAATCACACTTTCAGCGTGACCTCCGGCACGATCTTCGCGTTTCACAAGCTACCGCTAAAAATGTACCTGGCAGCGATTGCGATCTACACCAATGCCGTAAAAGGTATTTCCGCGCTGCAAATGGGGCGAGACTTAGACGTGCAGTACAAAACCGCCTTCGTTCTATGCCATAAAATCAGGGAATCTCTGATGGAGCGGCGCGATGATGCGCCGCTGTCAGGTGAGATTCACATGGACGGTGCGTATGTGAACGGACACATCCGGCCGAAGAATAAAAAGGAAGACCGCATAGATCGCCGCCTGTTCATCAACCAACGCACGGATAAACGCTGCGTATTCGTCATGCGACAAAAAACGAATATCGTCGGCAGCACCATCCAGGGAGCCAATAAAACGATTTCATTCGTGATTAAGGCAGAGAATCAGGCCGATGTCGGTAAGTTGGCGGATCTGTATGTGAAAAAGGGGTCTGTCATTTGCGCCGATGAATCGAACGCCTACGATGGCTTGCACGCTAAATTTGATACGCGCCGTGTTAATCACTCGATTGAATATCGCAGCGATGCTGGCACGACGAATAATCTGGCTGAATCGTATTTTTCGCGGTTCCGCCGCATGCAGTACGGTCAGACGCATAAGTTCGGCAATCTGTACCTGGCAAATTATGCCAATGAAGCCGCCTACCGCGAAGATACGCGCCGCATGACTAACGGCGATATCTTTGATGATATTTGCATGAAGTGCGTACAAACAAAAACGCACCATGACTGGTGCGGTTACTGGCAGGGGAATAAGCGGACTGCTGAGCGGCTGGCCGCTTGAGTATTACTATCCAGTCAAATAATTTCCCATTGCATGACGCCGCGCTCGCCGCTAGCATCGACCTCTCTGAGAATGCGGCGCGTTACCAGGCGGTGCAGTACGGCCAGAATGTTCTTTTGAATCCTCGCCACGATGGCGGGAGTGGCTTCAATCCCCTTGCGCTTTATCAGAGCATCTGCAATTTCACGACTGCACATAGCAGCTTGCTTCTCACGCATCAAATCCAAAGTCATGCGTTGCGCCTCACCCTGAGCAAAATATTGATTGCGCGTATTGGTTCGTTTAGACTTGACGGTGCGCAGGTCGTATTCTGGTGAAAACAGTTTAATTGTGCCGTCGATGTGCGATAAGGCATGTTGCAAGCGCTGGATTTCTGACTGATACGATGCGATTTGACCTGCGACTTCGGAACGCTTGGATACCAAGCCCGAGACTACGTGAGATTCTGCCATGTTGACTCCCAAAAAAATGATTACTGATTGGGGTAGTGTAGATTTTTAGATCAAGAAAAGCTCTGTGCGGCTGCTACATAATTCCGGATTCTCCTGTTGATGTGTGGAATAACCATGAACCAATAGCCTGATAATCAGGTAGGTTTTCACCAGTCAGAATCTTGTCAATGTCAATTGGTTCTCCAAGTGTGCAGTAGGTGAAATCTCCACCAAGCCCATCAATTGATTCAGCGATTGTCTTTTCACCATAAACTGCAAGAAAACCATCTTTGACCTCTTTTTTAATGGTGTCGTATTTATGTTTTTCCAAGTTTTCAATACTATGAATCTTGTCAAGAATTGAGTCTGCTTTTTTGAGGCTGGTAAAGGTAATACTCTCTTTGTGCAATTCGGTTTTTTGCACTCCACTGAATGAATATCCCTTGATGACTCGCCTAACTCTTTCGGCTGTCAGATCATCAGCATATTCCTCACACTCAACCAGAATGAATTGTCTATCACCGTCATCCTCTTGGTTGAGTTCCATTAATGCGTGGGCTGTTGTTCCTGAGCCTGCAAAGGAGTCAAGAACGATTGAGTTTTCATCAGTAGCTAATTCAAGAATTTTCTTAATTAACCTTACAGGTTTTGGCGTATCAAAAGGATTGTCTTTGTCAGAAAAAATCTGTTTAATTTCCTTTTTAGCCTCATCATTATGTCCAACATCAGTATGTGACCACCAAGTACCTTGAACTACGCCCTTAACATCTTTTAGAAATCGTTTATACCTTGGTGTGGGATTTTCCAAATCCAAGCCCCACCAAATTCGCTTTTCCTTTACGTTTTTTTCATGCTTTTCTTTGCTGTATCGCCATACTGCTGTTTTGCTCGGCCATACCTCTTTTTCAGTTTTTGGATGGATTAATGGATAGTAAAGGTTAGGTCTTTGGTCGGCTGTCTTGTTGCACGTGTAGTCACCTGATGTCCAGTCACCACGATCATCTTTATCTGGATTTTTATAAAGTTTGTTTTGTTCGTCTGTTCTATCGTTTCTGCTTAAGGTTGCAATTGCTTTACCTTGTGCATTGAACTCCCTCTTTTTTGTATAGCAAAGAATGTAGTCATGCATTGCAGACAAATCCACCGTATCATTAGATGGTGCATATTTCTTTTGCCAGCAAACACATCCAATGAAATTTTGTTCTCCAAAAATCTCATCAAAAAGCAACCTTGCTCTATGAATCTCACTGTCGTCAAGAGTCATCCAAATCGTTGCACTGTCTGACATCAGTTCATGAATAAGTTTGACTCGTGGATACATCATTGAGAGCCACTTGTCATGTCTAAGCATGTCGTCTTGCTTAATCGGATTACTGTTGAGCCATTCAGTTAAGAATGGGCTACTTACATTATCGTTGTAAGCCCATCCCTGTGAACCTGTGTTGTATGGTGGGTCAATAAAGACACAATCAATTTTCCCTGCATACAGTGGCATCAATGCTTTCAATGCATGTAGGTTGTCCCCCTGCACAACAAGATTGCCATTCAAGTCAGGTGAGCCGATGGATTTTTTTTCATCCGAGACTAACGGACGATATGGAACTGATAGATGGTGGTTAAAGACAAACTCTTTACCTTTAAATTGAATTTCTGGCATAACAACCTTTATTAAATTTTTGTTGTAAGTATAAACGTCAGAAACGAAAAAAAACCGCAGTGTACTAAAACACTGCGGTTTTTTTAATTTGGTGGGCCTCCCGTGAGTCGAACACGGTACCAACGGATTATGCTTACCAACTACGACTTTCGCCGCCCCTTTCGGGTTTGTGGTCTGGACTGTCTCTTGTCTTTACGACCTGTCCGTACAGTCTCTACACGTTCTCTCTTAACGAGAGCTTCGCTCGGGATTGCCACGATGATTGCTCATCAGAGGTTTCCCCGAATTTGAACAGTTCTACCTAAAGGCAGAGTCAACTTACCTAAAGGCAACCCAATCAATGAACTCCGTACTCTTACGAGCCTTAGGAGAGCATTTGTTAAGTCCGCTGCTCTAACCAACATGAGCTAGAGGCCCTGAAACTGAAAATTTACTGCATAGACTACAAATAAAACGAGGTCATTTGTAGCCTATTCGTAGCCTAGGCCACTTTTTCAATTTAAAATCAACTATAAATCATTGATTTTAAACGATATTTTTACATCTCTGTACAGCTTATGAGTCCGCTGCTCTAACCAACATGAGCTAGAGGCCCATTTTTCTTCACGTTTTCTATTTTTTTGATTAGTTTTTCTGTTCAGAGAAACTAAAAAATTTAATAAAAGTCGTTTGCTACTGACTATGATTTACACCGAAAAATCGGCGCAAAAAAATACATTAGCGCTGAAAAAAATCAGCGCTAATTATATAACATTAATTCCCTTCGAGGAAGCTCTTGAGCTTGTCGGAGCGGGATGGGTGACGTAATTTACGCAATGCTTTTGCCTCTATTTGGCGAATGCGTTCGCGGGTGACGTCGAATTGTTTACCGACCTCTTCTAAGGTGTGATCGGTCGACATTTCTACGCCGAAACGCATACGTAATACTTTGGCTTCGCGTGGTGTCAAAGAGTCCAACACGTCTTTGACGACGTTGCGCATCGATGCGTGCAAGGCAGCGTCGGCGGGTGCCAATGTATGGTTGTCTTCGATGAAATCACCTAAGTGGGAATCATCGTCGTCACCAATTGGGGTTTCCATGGAAATCGGTTCTTTCGCGATTTTCATGATCTTGCGGATTTTGTCTTCTGGCATTTCCATCTTGATCGCCAGCGTTGCAGGATCTGGCTCTACGCCTGTTTCTTGCAAAATCTGACGTGAGATACGATTCATTTTATTGATCGTTTCTATCATGTGCACCGGGATACGGATGGTGCGCGCCTGATCGGCGATGGAACGGGTGATCGCCTGACGAATCCACCATGTGGCGTACGTAGAGAATTTGTAACCACGGCGGTATTCAAACTTATCCACGGCCTTCATCAAACCGATATTGCCTTCTTGAATCAGATCGAGGAATTGCAAACCGCGATTCGTGTATTTTTTTGCGATAGAAATAACCAGACGCAAGTTCGCTTCGGTCATTTCACGCTTGGCTTTACGGGCTTTCATTTCACCAGCGGACATGCGCTTGTTAATGTTGCGCAGGTCTGGGAGTGGCAATACAACGCGCAATTGCAGGTCGATCAATTTTTGTTGCAACTGCTGTACAGCTGGAACGTTACGTCCAAGCACTGCGCTGTATGAATGTCCGGAATTGACTTCGCCTTCAACCCATTTGAGGTTGGTTTCATTACCTGGGAATACCTTAATAAAGTGCGAACGTGGCATGCCGCAACGATTCACCGCAACTTCTAAGATTTGCTTTTCGATATGGCGTACTTCATCAACTTGACCGCGCAAGGTGTCGCATAATTTCTCGACGACCTTAGCGGTGAAACGAATGCCGAGCAATTCATTAGAGATGGCTTCTTGCGCTTTTACATAAGACTTTGAGTTATAACCCTCTTTTTCGAAAGATTTGCGCATCTTGTCGAAATTGGTGGAAATAATTTCAAACTTTGCCAGCGCATCACGCTTCATTTGCTCTAGCTGTTCAGCAGAAATGGCAGCAGCACCAGCGGCACCGCCATCATCGTCTTCTTCGTCTTCTTCCTCTTCGTCTTCTTCGTCTTCTTCATCTTCTTCAGACACAGCAGCAACAACGACAGGCGCAGGTTCATCGCTGGCATTTGGGTCAACCAAGCCATCAACGATTTCGTCAATTTTCATTTCGTCGGCAGCGATTTTTTCTGCCGCGGCAAGAATTTCTGCGATGGTCGTTGGACACGCAGAAATTGCCTGAATCATGTCTTTCAGACCTTCTTCAATTTTCTTAGCGATGACGATTTCGCCTTCGCGAGTCAGCAACTCAACCGAGCCCATTTCGCGCATGTACATGCGGACTGGATCGGTGGTGCGACCGAAATCAGAATCAACTGTCGACAGCGCTGCTTCAGCGGCTGCTTCAACTTCATCATCATCGGTGGTGACGGTAACGACGTTATCGGATAACAATAAAGTTTCCGCATCCGGTGCCTGTTCGTAGACAGCAACACCCATGTCGTTAAAGGTGCCAATAATGCCTTCAATTGCTTCGGGATCGACAACGTTTTCTGGCAGGTGATCGTTGATCTCTGCAAACGTTAAGTAGCCGCGATCTTTACCCAGTTTGATCAGGGTTTTGAGCTTTTGACGACGACGTTCGAGTTCTTCTTCAGTTGCTTCTGGATCAGAAGAAAACGCGTCCTTCAGCAAGGCTTTTTCTTTGGCTTTGCGGTCTTTTGCTTTTGCCTTGTCAATTGCTTTCATCTCTGCGCGTTCGACCGCGTTCAATGCTGCAATTTCTTCGTTTTCTGGCTGGTATTCTTTTGGTTTGCGTCCGCGACGGCCAGGCACTTTTACGCCTGGCAAAACATAACCGGACGTATCAATCGCGGCCAATACCGCCGCATCAGTCGTCTGCGAAACGGTTGGTGCAGATCCAGTCTTGATTTCCTGAACTTCAGGTGCAGCTTTCGCTGATTTCTTGGTAGGCTTAGTCACTGTCTTTGAATCGGTTTTGTTAGTTGTCACGGAAGCTTTCGATGTTGCGGATACCACTGGGTCAGCTTGCGGCGATTCGATAACGACTCGCGTTTGCTTACCAGCAATCTGATGAGTTGCGACTTCCGCAATTTTCTCATCACTTTTTTTGACTCGGGATGGCGTCTTGGGCGCCACTTCTGCTACTTGTTTTACCGGTGTTTTTGTCGGTAATTTGTTGCCTGATGCAGAAGTCACCACATCAGTCTCTGTTTTTGCGCTACGTTTATTTGCCGTTGCTGCAAGCTTTGGTGCAGACTCAACACCTTGGGCTACGTTCACTTTAGGCGCTTTAGAACCTTTCGCAACCTCTAATTTATCAGTGGCTTTTGAAGGTACCGCACTTGACTTTGGCGCTGCCTTTGCAGGCGTCGCTTTTTTATCGGCGACCTTGGTTGCAAGCTTAGTAACTGGCTTCGCTGTCGGCTTCGCAGTCGGCTTAGTCTCGGACTTCGCTACGACCTTGGCGGCTGGTTTGGGCGCAGGCTTACTGGCTGCCTTAGATTGCGTTTTAACGTCGACACTTGTTGCTTTGGCTACTGCTGTTTTACTGACCGTCTTTGTTGCAGGGGCGATGCTTGCATTAGTAGACGTCTTTGTTGCAGTCTTTTTAACTGCTGCAGACGCCAGTGTTTTCGCGGGTTTCTTCATTGCGCTAGCCATTGAATCAAACCATCCGGAACTGTGGAAGTCAAATGCCCGTACCGCGCACAAATCGCACAAAAAGAAATGCCACGACGCAAGAGCAAATGACCTGCATGCGGTGCAAACCCATTTTTGTTTCAGACTTCCCGAGACTCAGCGCCAGTGTTTTGGGTTACTCGGAGGAGCATTACGCTCACCTAAACAACACATTTCGACGCAATAAGACAAATTTGCGCGAAATGAAACAACCTAAGACCTTGAATCATAAGCCTTTAATTATAGCACGCTGTCAAGCATTTCTCTAGTCTAAAGCTAGACAAACGACAACTAAACTGATAAAAAAATAGGCAAATTTTTTGCGTAACAGCCCTTGAAATTTCCCTGCAAAGACACCACTTCGGGTGCAAAATCGAGACGCAACAGATGTAAAAAAAGTAATTATTTTTTCCACACACTGTCTCCTTTTACACCACACTTTCAGCAAAAATCACACAATTACGCAATCACGCAATCACGGATGATGCCACTGGATAAGCGATCCATTTCCGCATGGACATTATTGCACTAGCGTATGCCGGCTTCCGTCACCGCTTGTTGACGCAGCACTTCTTGCAATTGCATAATTTCGCGCCAGCGAGCCTTATCTTCATCGGTCTTTAAACCAGAAGATACCAGTCGCTCCGCTTCACTCTTCAATGCCTGCGATCGAATCTGACGGATAGCGCCGGTTAATTCCAATTTAACCAAATCAGGATCGGTATCGGTTTGCTCTGCAACTTCCGCGATTAAACCATCAAAATCCTGGCTTACTGCTTTTAACTGCTCGGCAAGTGCAGCAAATTGAGCGCCCTCGCCCATGCTTTGAGCAATCATAACCAACTGCATCAACATTGCTGCACCATCAGGCGCCAATAGTGCAGCCTCAGATAAGATCGCATCGTCAAGCATCATCGCCAATGCAGGATAAGCCACCAAAATACGCATAATCTGGCGCTCCAAACCAACGGGCGCGCTGCGTTTTGAGCGTGGTGGCGCCAGTTTGACGCGTGCAACTGGCTGCGAAAGTTCGAACAAAGCTTCAATCTCTGCTGGCGTAGTCTGCGTTAATTGCGCCAGATTTCTGACAATTTGCAGACGTAAGCCTGATGGCTGCATCCCTTGCAGCAAAGGTTTGGCATCGAATTGTGTCCTGGCACGTCCCTCAGCGGAACTCAAATCATTATCGCCAACCATCTCACGCATAAAAAACTGCGACAAAGGCATGGCTTCGTGCACCTGCTGATCAAATGCGTCCGCACCATATTCACGGATAAAACTATCCGGATCGTGCTCCGCAGGTAAAAACAGAAACTTGATGAACTTGTCATCATTCGCATGCGGCAAACAAGCGTCGAGCGCGCGCCGGGCGGCACGACGGCCTGCGCTGTCACCGTCAAAACTGAACACCACATGATCCGTCTGTCGCAACAATTTTTGGACATGCGTCGGCGTACATGCCGTGCCCAAGGTAGCGACCGCTTGCGGAAAACCCATTTGTGCCAGCGCAACGACGTCCATATAACCTTCAGTCACCAAGACATAACCCGCTTCACGAATCGCTTGTCGCGCTTCAAACAGACCGTAGAGTTCGAACCCCTTTTGGAACAAAGGGGTTTCTGGTGAGTTCAGATATTTAGGCTCGCCTTGCTCCATGATCCGACCACCAAAACCAATGACCTGACCTTTGGTATTGCGAATCGGAAACATGACGCGATCACGAAAACGGTCGTAGCGTTTGCGACCACCGCCCTCTTCTTCACTTTTATCAATCACCAGACCAGCTTCCACCAGCTCTGGTGCCTGATAATCAGCAAAAACAGAACGCAATCCATCCCACGCATCAGGAGCAAAACCCAAGCCAAAACGGGCCGCGATTTCACCAGTCAACCCGCGTTTTTTAAGGTAAGCGATCGCTTGCGGAGCGCCACGCAGTTGCTGCTTGTAATACTCGCCCGCTTTCGTCATTACTTCAGATAGAGCGAGGCTTTTTGCGGTAGCCTCGGCACGTTGCGCCGGTAACATCCTATCTTCTTCGGGAACAATCATGCCATTGCTTTGCGCCAGATCGCGAATCGCATCGACATAACTGAGGCCAGAATATTCCATCAAAAAACCGATAGAACTACCATGCGCGCCACAACCAAAGCAATGATAAAACTGCTTGGTCGGGCTAACGGTAAAACTTGGGGATTTCTCATTATGGAAGGGACACAAACCCATGTAGTTTGCGCCACCTTTTTTGAGCTGAACGTACTTACCCACCACGTCAACAATATCAACGCGGGCCAACAAGTCTTGAATAAAACTTTGTGGTATCACCGTGGATTACTGGCTTTACAGCTTTGGCAATAGGTCAATGAAGACAGGCAAATCAGCGTGTCAACGCAGCTTTAACCAGACCAGACACTTTACCCATGTCGGCACGGCCAGCCAATTTTGTTTTGAGCACGTCGATAACTTTACGCATGTCTTGTGGACCTGCTGCACCGGTCTCGGTGACGGCGGCGGCAACTGCGGCCTGCACTACCTCATCGGACAATGCGGCAGGCATATATGTCGACAGCACAGCCAATTCTGCTTTTTCAATGTCGGCCAAATCCTGACGGCCACCCGCTTCAAATTGCTGAATAGAATCTTTCCGTTGCTTAATCATTTTTTCGATGATTGCCAGGATCATGCCATCATCCAACTCAACACGCTCATCGACTTCTTTTTGCTTCATTGCAGCTGTCAATAAGCGGATCGTGCCCAGCTTGCCTGCTTCTTTAGCACGCATTGCGGCTTTCATGTCGTCGGTGATTTGGTCTTTTAAGCTCATATACTTACCTTTTTAACCCGGGAAACTGAATCAGATAAAAACAACAAAGCCCGCTGCGGCTGACCGGAGCGGGCATGCAAAACCTAAGTAGTACTATTTAACATCGCACCTGGCATGGCCAGATACAACATCAGAATTAATACATTTTCTTAGGCAATTGCTGACTACGAATGCGTTTGTAGTGACGCTTAACAGCTGCTGCCAGCTTACGTTTGCGTTCTGCAGTTGGCTTCTCGTAGAACTCGCGAGCGCGCAATTCGGTCAACAGACCGGTCTTTTCGATAGTGCGCTTGAAGCGGCGCATGGCGACTTCGAACGGCTCGTTTTCTTTAAGGCGAATTGTGGTCATGTAAGTTCAAACCATTGAAAGATTATAGGAAGACATAGATAGTAACAGGATTTTTGATTTATGGGAAGGAATCTGATTAAATCTTACGCAAAAACTTTAATCTGCCTTGCCAATAAACTTAGAAAGTCAACACTTCTTGCCAGCATTTTTTAAACAAGGTGGGGAGTATCAAGCAAAATGCATGATTTGTCTACATATAATATAGACTTGAAAATATACCCCTACCCAGTATAAAAACGTAAAAAGAATCAATGCCAAATAACCACATTGAGATATTTTTACAACGCCAAGCCTGCCGCACTCCCCGACGCCCAAGCCCATTGAAAATTAAATCCACCCAACCAGCCAGTCACGTCCACCGACTCGCCAATAAAATACAAACCAGGAACCTTGGCCGCCATCATGCTCTGTTGCGACAACGCCCGCGTGTCTACGCCGCCACGAGTTACCTCGGCTTTGCGATAGCCTTCCGAGCCATTTGGCAACAATTCCCAGCGATTGAGCTTTTCACCCAAAGTACGCAGACGTTTATCCTGCATATCGGCAATTTTGAGATCACCATCAAAACCATGCGCAGACAATAAGCCGTCAACCAAGCGCGCCGGCAGGTACTGCGCCAGATAATTCGCAATATTTTTCTTGGTTGTTGTTTTTGCCGCAATCAACTCTTCTGCGACATCCAATTCTGGCAATAAATTAATCCGGATCGCGGCACCCGGCTGCCAAAAGCTCGATATCTGCAACACGCCCGGCCCCGATAAGCCCTTGTGTGTAAACAAGAGATCTTCGCGAAAAACGGTCTTCGATTTTTTCTCACCCGTTTCAATATTGACTTCGAGAGAAATCCCGGACAAAGGCACAAACGGCTCCCAAGCTTTTGCATCAAACGTTAAGGGGACCAAGGCTGGGCGTGGCTCGATGACTTTAATGCCGAATTGGCGAGCGATTTTGTGGGCGAAGTCAGTGGCACCAATCTTGGGAATGGACAAACCACCCGTTGCAATGACCACACTCTCTGCGGAAATTTCACCAAGAGATGTGCTTAGTAAGAAGCCCCCCTCATCAAGTTGCGATACCTCATCGACAGCACAAGGCATTCGCCATTGCACCTTACCAGCATCACATTCCGCTTTTAACATACGGATAATGTCTTCCGCACTATCATCGCAAAATAATTGCCCCTTATGTTTCTCATGCCAGGCAATGCCGTGACGCTTCATTAAGGACAGAAAATCTTGCGGAGTGTAGCGTGACAAGGCGCTTTTGCAAAAATGGGGGTTCTCAGACAAAAAGTTGCCAGGTCCCGCGTACAAGTTAGTGAAGTTACAGCGCCCACCACCAGAAATGCGGATTTTCTCTGCCAGGCGCGGTGCATGATCAATCAATACCACGCGTTTGCCGCGCTGACCGGCGACAGCGGCACACATCATTCCCGCTGCACCTGCACCGATAACGGCAACATCAAATTGTTTAGTCATGGCATAACCTTCCTCGGAATCAGGCCGAGATTGTAGCGGATAAGCCTGCGCATCGCTCCTGATTAGCGTCACTATGGGGGCAATTCGGGATCAACAAGCGAATCAATTCATCTGCGACAGACACATTAAAAGACAAACTTGTGCATTCTTGCACCAAAAGAAAGCACGAAATTGTTATATGTATAGAACGATAACGCTGTTAGAAAAACACAACATTTTCTCGAGATTCAGGGTTGATTTAAGTTCAAATTGTAAGAAATTATTGACTTGCTTTCTGCAAAAAGAGATAACTAGACAACGATTGCGCAAACGATTGCGCAATCCGAATTAAATAGCAAAAATTGTTCGCCCTCCCCCTCCAGGATAACTATTTTTTGCACTAAAAAGATCCACACTTTGGACAAACCTCACCTTTGGGATTAATTTTATGCGCAACTTTTCTTCCAAGCAGCTTATGAAGGGCGCTACTCGCACCCTCATCGCTGTGGCAGTTACCGCAGCATTTCCTATGGATGCAGCATGGGCACAAGAAGCCACGCCTAACGCGGCCAGCAACGATGGCACAAAACTGGAAACAGTGATCGTTACTGCTAACCGCCGTTCAGAAAATATCAAAGAAGTACCGATGTCTATCTCTGCAATTAAAGCAGAAGCACTGGACACTTATGGTGCAAGCGGCCTCGATATTCGTTTCTTATCTGCTCGCGTACCAAGCTTGAATATTGAATCCGATTTCGGCCGCACTTTCCCGCGCTTTTATATCCGCGGTTTGGGCAATACCGATTTCGACTTAAATGCATCACAACCGGTCGGTTTAATTTATGACGACATCGTCCAGGAAAGCCCGATATTAAAAGGCTTCCCAGTATTTGACGTCGAACAAGTTGAAATATTACGCGGCCCACAAGGCACACTGTTCGGCCGCAACTCGCCAGCGGGTGTAATCAAATTTGAATCGGCAAAGCCCACACGTAATTTCGAAGGCTACGGAAGCGTTGGTTATGGTAACTATGGCGCCGTTAACCTTGAAGGTGCGGTTAACGTCCCGCTGAATCAAGATTGGGCAATGCGTTTTTCTGCTCAAGGGCAAAGTCGCAACGACCGTGTTACCAATCCTATGAGCACCGGAACAAAGACGTTTGAAGGCTACCATGACAATGCTGCGCGTCTGCAATTTTTATACAAAAATGGTGATTTCAACGCTCTGTTCAATGTCCATGGTCGCGATATGGCCGGCAATGCTACTTTGTTCCGCGCTAATATCATTCAAAAAGGCACTAATGATATCGTGCCAGGGTTTGACTATGGTTCATATCCAACAGATGGTCTGAACAAACAAACCCTGGCATCCGAAGGTGCCAATGCACGCCTGCGCTGGGATCTGAATGGCTTGACGGTCTACTCCATCACAGGATACGACAAAGCAAAATTCTATAGCCGCGCTGACGTTGACGGTGGCTACGGTGCATCATTTGCCTCCACAATGGGGCCAGGTTTCATTCCATTCCCAGCTGAAACAGCGGATGGACTGCCATACCTGCGCCAGATCACTCAGGAAGTTCGTGTTCAGTCTAATACCAGCGATCCGCTGCAATGGATTACCGGCTTGTACTACTTTAACGAAAAAATCCAGGTAGATAGTTTTGACTACAACTCACTGGGCGGCAATGTTCAGGATGGTTACGCAGTTCAACATCAAAACTCCACATCGTATGCGGCATTTGGTTCGGTCAACTACGCTGTCAACGAGCAATTTAAAGTCCGTGCTGGTCTGCGCTACACCAAAGACAGCAAAGACTTCGATGCACAACGCCAATGGACGCCAGGCAATCCTATCAGCGCAGGTGGCACACCTGTCCTGACTGCCAACCCATCGGCAAGCAACGTTACCTGGGATTTGAGCGGTAGTTACGCTTTAGACAAAACGACTAACTTGTTTGCTCGCGTTGCCACTGGCTACCGCGCACCGAGTGTTCAAGGTCGCGTCTTGTTTGGCGATACCATCTCTGTTGCGCAATCTGAAAAGAACTTGTCTTTTGAAGCTGGCATAAAGAAAGACATTCTGGACAACACTGCGCACGTTGATTTCACAGTCTTCCAATACACAGCAAAAGATCTGCAATTAACCGCTGGTAGCGGTGGCGTTAATCAGAACAAACTGGTAAATGCGGATAAAGCAACTGGTCAAGGATTCGAACTTGATTTACGTGCGAATCTGAGCCGCAACTGGAAAGCAACGGTTGGTGTCAGCTATAACGATACCCAAATCAAGGATCCAAACCTGTTCGTCGCTGCCTGCGGCAATGGCTGTACCGTAACGAATCCTGCTGGTCCATTCAAAGGCACAGCAGCAATCAACGGCAATCCACTGCCACGTGCACCTAAATGGGTTGGCAACTTCAACCTGAAATATACAACGCAAGTTGGCGAAGGCACTCTGTACGCAATCACTGACTGGGCATACAAAGACTCCTACAACATGTTCTTGTATGAAGCAGCTGAATACAAAGCAAAATCTTTGTTAGAAGGTGGTCTGCGTGTTGGTTATCAATGGGCTGATGGTAAATACGAATTGGCTGCGTATGGTCGTAACATCACCAACAAACAGCAAGTTGTTGCAGCGATTGACTTCAATAACCTGACAGGTATTTTGAATGAACCGCGTAGCTACGGTGTTCAGTTCAAAGCCAACTTCTGATTTAATTGGCGGATTCAATTTCGAAGTGCAACCACATGTTGATGCGATTGTAACTGCTTCATAAATACTTGGTGCGGCGTTTTGAAGCCGAGACATTTTCTGGGACGATGATTTAAGCTGTTCATCGC
>NZ_JBMPPH010000060.1:0-17802 GCF_049340285.1 Undibacterium sp. SXout20W
GTCTTGGGTAAGATGTGTGTATGTCATTTCGGGCAACTTTGACTTGGAGGTCTGGAAGGCCGGATGCTACTGCATCTTCCCACCTTTAACCATTTATCTTCAGTTGCACTTCATAGTTGAACTCGCGGTAGCTTAAAAAATGAACTTATTCATCTTGGTGCTTTCAGACCCATTGAGGCGCCTGGAGATTGAACACTCCAGCGTAAATTTATTGTGGTAATTTTTATCGGATGCATGCGTGAAACAACTTACTTTTTTTCTTTGCGTGACCTTGGTCATGGCCACACCCCTAACCTATGCCGAACAAAAATCGGTTTGCAGTTCCTTTTGTAATTCTGAAAAGAAACAATGTTATGCGCATGGTGAAGCACAAGCGAAAGATGATCTGGATCCTATTATTAAGACCAATACTGAGAAAAAAACGGGTGAAAGTATGTTTGAATATCAGCACCGCCAGTCCGAAGATTTACGGAATTTAATTGCTGAAAAACGTAAGTCCTGTGACGTTGCAAATGACCAATGTTTGGCATCGTGCCGTAAAAATGACGTAGAAAAAGAAAAAACGGTGCCACCATTTAAAACCAAGGAAGAGATTGAGCTTCTAAAAAAAGAAACTATGCCGATCAAAAACTGAGTAATTTCATGAATTTCATCAATTTCATCCATGAAAAAGGTTTGAGCAATGCTCCCCGAAGATGATTGCCTGGCTTCCGTCAAATTGTTCAATCAATTTGCAGAGCGCTATGCCGAAAAATATTTTGATCTTGAGCAATATGATCGTTTCTATGCGATGTTCGCTGCGCTGTTGCCGCCTGCTGCGCATGTGATTGATATTGCCTGTGGTCCGGGCAATGTGTCTGCGTACCTGCTAAGACATCGTCCTGATTTATCGTTGACTGGCGTAGATCTGGCACCGAAAATGATAGACATTGCGCGGCAGCGCGTGCCAGCGGGACAGTTTTTTGTCGGAGATTGTCGCCGCTTACATGAGCTTGCAACAGACTGTGATGGGGCGGTGTTTGCATTTGGATTGAGCTATTTGAATCAGACTGATGCGGAGCAATTTTTTACTTCGTTAAATCGCGTCTTAAATGCGGACGCCGTATTGTTATTGGCCACAATTTCAGCCTCTGAGAGTTCTTCACGTTATGAGCGATCAAGCAGTGGCGATGAATTGTTGACGGTGTATCGTACTCCACAAGAAATGAGCGATATGCTGGTGAGCTACGGTTTTGAAGTACAGTTTGTTGAGTTAGCAGCGAGTCCGGCAAATGCGCCATCTCCAACGCAGGATGTGGTATTGATCGCCAAAAAGCTGGCACAACAGATTTAATTTCCACCAAAATATCGATCATTGTTTAATATTTTGTCAGCTTTTACCTTGGTGATTGTGATAGCTGTCTCCGGCTAAGGCGCTGATTTGGTTCAGGTTTTGGCTATCGTGCGTTGGCTCTGTTAAAATACAGCCTTTACGGAACTGAAATACCATCGAAAGCCGCGTTGTCAAAAGCGGGCGTAAAAAAAGGGTGAAAAAGAAGATTGCCGGATCATCGCCTGATTGATGTTTTTTAACGCCCTTCGATGTTGTTCAATTGTTCCAGATCATCCTCTTTTGTTAAGTTCCCGTATGTCTGATTCCAAACCTGCTGATAGCGGCAAGCCGCTGTTTTATGACCCTACTGAACGCCGTATTCGTAGCTTTGTGACCCGCGCCGGACGCTTGTCTGATGCGCAGGCGCGAGCGATCGAGACGCTTGGACCGCGTTTTTGTATTCCTTACCAAAAGGCGTTGCTCGATGTTGATGCGACGTTTGGACGTACCGCACCAACTGTATTTGAGATTGGTTTTGGTATGGGCGAAACCAGTGCCAAAATCTCGGCCAGCATGCCCGACAAAAATTTTATCGGCGTTGAAGTACACACGCCAGGTGTCGGAAGCTTACTCAAGCTGACCGAAGAAATGGGCTTGCAAAATCAACGCATTATTCAACACGATGCGTTTGAAGTGTTGACCAATATGATTGCGCCATTATCGCTACATGGCGTCCACGTGTTCTTTCCTGATCCCTGGCATAAAGCACGTCACAACAAACGCCGTTTAATTCAGGGGGCGTTAGTACAATTACTGGCATCCCGTTTGGCACCCGGTGGTTACCTACATTGCGCGACCGATTGGGAAGAGTACGCCGTGCAAATGCTGGAAGTGTTGAGTGCAGAACCGACATTGAAAAATACCGCAGAAGGGTATGCGCCACGCCCGGATTATCGTCCGGTAACCAAGTTTGAAAATCGCGGTTTGCGACTCGGTCACGGCGTATGGGATTTGGTGTTTGAAAAAATTTAAGGTAAAAGATTTCGCGAGTTGTACCCACGCTACACGAAATCACCAATGCCCTAAGTAATGCCGAATGTGATTTTCGCCGCTTTAAATAAAGCAATTTGTGTTTCACGGTAAACGGATCAAAAGTATCTTTGTCTGAGCGCAGCGAGTTTAGATACTTTCCCGTTTTACGTGACCCACAAATTGTGCCGAAAAGCAATCCTGGCACCTGTAGGGCAAAATCTCAGTGTCGCCTTTCTTTTGCTTAGTTTGCTTTGGCGAAGCAAAGAAAAGTAAGAGGCTGCCGGGCCACACGCGGCCTGCTTCTTCAAAGAGCGATCATTTTAGATATCAAAAACGACGCAAAAACGAACCAAATACGAACCAAATACGAAGCAAAAAGGCTGGCATCAGAATAGCCTTGGAATCAGTATTTGCAAAACCAAAAGCCGTGCTCCGCTCTTGGCTTAAAACGCTCAGTTTATTCGATAATCACTTTCTCTTTTCCTAGCGCAGAATTGTTGCGTTTGGATTTGAGTATCGGGAAAAACAATTCCGCCAGCCAGTTTTCTTTTCCATATAAGAGATCATCCTGCAATCCAACTTTAGGGGGATAGCGGCGCGTGATTAGTGCAGTACCAAACAAGATATCCCAAAAAAACAAGAAATTGCCATAGTTGCCGCGATAATGTCCGACGCCATCGTCCATCGTCAGCGCATGATGTGCATAGTGCGTTGCAGGCGTTGAAATTGTTCGCTCCACCAGCCACATCAAGTGTTTGATGACTGGCAATTCATAGAGCGGCTTGTCCCAAGGATTAGCACTATGTGCGCCAATGATGACCGCCATTTTGAGTACGACATACACCACGTAGACGTTACCAAATCCAAGATAGATCAGGATAGACGAGATCCAGATGCCTGGCATTGCAGCGTAATAGAAAAAGTTATTCCGGTAGACGACACGGATGCTCATATACGCTGCGGAATGATGCGCGCGATGAAACGGCCACATCCACGAAGTATGCGATAAACGATGCCACCAATACTGGGTTAAATCATCTGCCACTAACAGAATGGCAAACATAATCCATGCAGGTAGATAACTATAAGCATTGTGTTGCAATGGGAAAAAATGCATCCCCAAATAATTAACCGCAACGACAATACCAGGTTGGATGAGCGTCAATAACAAGAAAAGCATGACACTATCGATTTTCCAGTCGTCTTTTGACGCACCAAGTTTGCTGAAGCGGCCGCTAATAATTTCTACTAGCGCAAAACCAAGATAAATCGCCGTGATGGCGATGAGTTGTATGGGGTTCACTTTGAGTCTCCGGGGTAATAGACAAGGTTGACTTGTTGTTTTCGCTCTCTCAGGGAGCGTTAAGCCTCATTTTTCACTTGTAAATGCTTGTCGTCCAATGCATTATTTTATGGATGGTAATGAGTTATAGTCATTATTGAACCGTTTTCCGAGTCGTGTGCCTATGACGTCGATGAAAACGTTTGCATGCTGTGCTTCGGAATGGATAAAGATGGATCTGCGAAAACTACGACACGCTGTTGTTTTATCGGAAGAGTTGAATTTTGCACGGACGGCAGAAAAGGTCAGTCTGACGCAATCCGCGCTCAGCCGCAGCATCCAAAGCTTAGAGGAAGAACTGGGCGGCAAACTATTCGATCGAAACTTGCATGGCGTCAGCATCACACCGATCGGCGAGCAAGTCGTCAAGCGGGCGAAAGCGCTCTTGCTTGATGCTAATAACTTACGGCATGAAGTCACGCTGATGCAGAACCACGAAATGGGCGATATTCATTTAGGCGTGGGACCTTTGCCAGGCGCGACGTTTTTACCGCCGGTATTGGCGCAGTTACTGAGCGAGTATCCCAAATTACGCACGGAAGTGACGATCAACAACTGGGATGCCTTGCTGGTACAACTCATCGATGAAAAATTAGAGTTTTTTATTGCTGACGTTCACAATATTAGTGAGAACAAAAAGATTGATGTACAACGCTTCTCTCGCCAGTACGGGGGGCTATTTTGTCGACGAGAGCATCCTCTGAGCGGCAAAGTGATCACAGATACGCGGCTTATCTTTGATTACCCTCTCGTGTCTGTTCGATTACCGGCGAGCGTTACATCAGAATTGCATCGTTTTTTTGCGTTACCTGCGCATCAGGAATTTGAGTTATCTCTCACTTGCGATAACCCGGCGTTATTGCATTACGTTTGCTTGCACAGCGATAGTATTTTACTGAGCACGTATCCAGTTGTCAGAGCAGAAATTGAACGCGGCACGATGTGCGAGATAAATATGCCGAATCTTCTGGAAGTGTACGCCGAAATGGGGATTGTCACTCTGGCAGGCAGAAGTTTGTCGCCAGCAGCGAGTTGGTTAATCGAGCGGATTAGACAATATATAGAGACGGCGCAAAACGCGATGTAGTGTGGCTTGGATACTTAACAGAAAATTAGGTGCGACTTGTTTAGTTTGTCGATTGACGAATATAGGAACGCAATGCACATGCTGCCTTACTTGAGCGTCCAAATTAACCTCTCTCAAAACACACGGTAATGCTACCTGAATCCGCATATTGAACTTGTACAAGATTATGCATAGGAACGACAGGACTTCCAGCATAAGAACCAGTGATAATCGCTTGTCCTGCACGTAATCCATCAGCATGCTGACGCAAATAATTCACGAGCCAAAATAGAGGGGAAAGTGGATTTGTCGCTGGATGCAACCCTGCAAGCGATTGTGTTTCTTGCCCTTCCACTTTCAGCGTGAGGTCAATGGTTTGTTGCTGCATTGCGTGTTGCGTTGTAATTGCGGGTCCCAGATACAAGCCCTGATTAAAAAGGCCGTCAGCCAGCAGTTCGGCAAAACTTGTTGATGCTGGATCTCTATAGCGACAACCGATAATCTCCAATGCAAGCTGTGCGTGTGATATTGCTGCAAGGATTTCTTCATCAGAATACGGCGTTGCGCGTGCAGGTAAATCTGAGCTCAAAACAAACGCCAGTTCTGGTTCTATCTTCACGTAATCCTCGTCACAAACTTTGCAGATAGCGTGTTGATGTTGATGGTACACAGTCCTCGAAAAAATTGGTGCCACGACGATCTTGCCATCGCCGGGCATACCGCATTTCCAGCCAGCGATCTTATCATCGAGTTGACCTGCAAGTAAGCCCTGAATTTGCATTGCCTCTTCAATACTGTCCGGACGTAATGATACGGGCAAACGTTCACCGCATATTCCCTGTAGACGTCGTTGTGCCAATATGTTGGCAGCGGCGAGTCGCTGATCTGGGGTTAGCTTATGGGTTGGCTTATTGGCTGGCTTATGGGTTGACGAAGACAAGAGAAATCCTTGGGTAAAGTCAAAACAATTTGAAAAAATTTTTAGTGTAATTCTTCGTTATGTCTCTGTGAATGGTTAACAGAAAAAGCCAATACATCACGAATTATCATGCCGAAGGTAACTTTCATCTTTTTACATAGTCATACACCGCGACCCACTGGAAAAAATGCGGTCTGTTGCAGACGTTGTCGCCAGTAATGACGCGTCATCATCGCTTGACTGACGAGCATCAATACGCAAGGTATCGCGATGTTGAACAGTTCAAATTTTAAGCTAAGTAAGAGTGACACCACAATGAAAGCACATGAGATTAAACCGGAAACCAATATCCCACTTTCCTGCCAAGTCGCTTTCTTTGAGTGATTTTTTACCAGACAAGTAATAATCGGAAGAAAACCAAAGCAACATAAATACGCGATCTTACTCAGTGCAAGTTGTACGTTTGCATAGTGACAGACGAGGGTTATGAGCACCAAGTTGGCTAGCCATGCGCAGCAGCTATTTCGCAAAAAATACTGCAATGTCAAACGCGTCATCTCTTTATTTGAATTGACTAACGGTGTCAGCAATATCAAGCCTTGCTCTTGCTTTCGTCCATACAATGCCATACCTAGGTTGATGACATACCCCATAAAGACCAAATACAGGCAGAACATCAAAGCTGTCAGAATATAGTTTCCTAACCCTAAAAGTGCCATATATGCGAAGACAAAAGCGGACAACAATAAAGTTCCTGATATTTGTTGTGACCAATGGATATTAGGTCCAAATAAAAAAGGCAATAACACTTTAGCATTTGAAGGAAAACTAATGGCTTTTTTAAACGAATAATCATAGAGATTGAATTTTCTAAGATACCCTTGGTCATTGCTATCGGCGGCATTCACAGCTTGTTTTTTTAATCGATCAAATGATTTTTTTCGTTCGAAGAGTCGATCTTTGTCAATTTCAAAAATCCAACCCAGGCCGACATATAATAAGAGGAGCCCAAGCGGAATAGTCAGCCATAAATGATCAATCGTTTCTACTACCTTTGCAAATACTGGGGTGAAATTATTGAAAGACGACGCAGTAAAAATGATCATAAATGCCGGGAAAATAAATGCGCCAGCAGTTGCACGAATACTCGACACGAATCCTAATAGTGCGACGATGCTAATTATCCAGGCGAAGCCAATTGAATGATCCGCTTTTATTGAGGCGAGAAAAGCAAACAGGCTTGCAAGAATGAGCGTTGGGATTGCAACGGCGACTTTTACATTTCGTCGATAGTAAGGGACCAGTTGCACATTTTCTGGCGAAAATTGCGATCTGATGAGTGTCGTCATTAACAGGATCCACAGCATGAAGACAACCGCCGATGCAGCCGCTAAGCCGATAAGGAGTGCGATGCCCATGAACTTGAGATTGTCACCGTTGATCAAATAGCTTATGACAAGACATGTCACGGGCAATATAATGAAAAGAAAATAAATTGTCTTATAGTCTTTATTATTAATGTATTGGTAAGCCGGTTGCATCCAGATTTGAAATACACTTTTTATCAGATTTTTCATGTTTGCTCCGGCGTTTATTGCGTTAACTCGATAAACAAATCTTCCAGTCCTAACCTTTCAACGCGGATATCCGTGCGCTGGCTGAGATTGCTGATTTCTTCGTCTGAAAATTGCGCTAAGACGCTACTATAGCCATTCGCCAAATCCGCACGTTTGAGCGGGGCATTGATGTTCAGCGTTTGTATGCTCGATGCGCTGCCGATGATTTTGAGCGTGTTATCCATTAATAAATCCAAGGGCTGTTGCAGCGTTATTTGTCCATGATTTAAAAAGGCGACATCCATCGCTATCCGTTCCAGATCCGATAAAATATGTGTCGAAAATATAATCGTCGTCTGCTGGTCAATTTGTGCGACTAATTCTCGTAAAAAATCGCGACGTCCAGCGGGGTCAAGGCTGGAGACTGGTTCATCAAGTACTAACAATTCAGGCTCATGTGCCAGGGCGCGGATGATGGAAATTTTTTGTTTCTGGCCAACCGATAATTGGTTGATGATTTTGTCGAATGGCAAATCCCATGCGCGCATCAAGGTGGCGATCTTTGCATCGTTCCAGGTTGGATACATGGTTTTGAAATAGTTGAAAAGCTGCTTCGCCGTCAACCAGCCAAAGATATCTGGTGTTTGCGGTACATAGCCGATTTTTGCCTTGTTAGCGGGGCTGAGGTGGTTGACGTTTTCACCGAATAAACGTATTTCACCCTGCTGAAAATCGCGTAAGCCTAGCAGACATTCGATCAAGGTTGATTTGCCCGTACCATTGCGTCCTAACAGACCAACGATGGAACCAGCAGGTATCTGCCAATCCAAGGCATTGAGAATGGATTGTTGACCGTAGGATTTGTGCAAGGAATGAATCTCGATAGGGGTGCTCATGACTTGTGGTCTCGCAAAATTTGTTGGAATAAATTCAGCACGGATGTAGGTGCCAGTTCTAATTGTTTAACTTCTGCCGCCAATCTTTCCAGGCCTGGGCGTAGCAATGCGAGCCGTTGTTCTTCATCGGAAAAGTCTTGCGCTGGTGAGGCAACTAACATGCCTATGCCGCGCTTACGTGTGAGCAGGCCTTCGTTTTCGAGCAAGCTATAGGCTTTAGAGACCGTCATAGGGTTGACGCCCAATGCCAGGGCAACCTCACGAATCGAAGGCAGTGTGTCATCGGCCTGAACTTGTCCGCTGGCGCTGAGGCGGCGCAATTGCTCGATCAATTGACGATAAATCGGTTCGTTGCTGCCAGTGCTGACCTGAAAGATATCAGGCGGTAGTATGCGTGGTGGACTCATGGTGCATCATCTCTTTCAAAATTAGTGCATTAGTATAGTAATGCACTAATTTTGAAAGAGCAAGTACAAATTTATAAAAGTCTGATCGCTGCTGTTATCAGATTTACTCGGTAAGGGCGGGGGCAATCGGCCAAATCGACCGTGTAAAGGAGGCAGCGTGGGTTGCTTACCCAACGATTCTGAAAATCAGCAATGGCTGGGATGACAGATTTGCGTTGACGCGCATTGTCGGCTTAGGTTCGAATAATCGTCGACTTTTCATTCGTTCACGCTTGAAAGATGAGGATTTTGAAAGTCGGCAAAGGTTTAATTCTCTTGCAGCTCTTCAATCAACTGCAAAATCTCTGCGCCATAGCTTTCCAGCTTTTTATCTCCCACACCAGAAATCGCACGCAAGGCGATCAGTGTTTGTGGTGATTTGCGAGCGATTTCGCGTAATGTAGCGTCCGGGAAAATGACGTAGGCGGGCACATTGTGGGTTCGTGCCGTTTCAACGCGCCACCAACGTAGTTTGTCGAACAGGGTTTGTTCTGCACCGTTGAGTTCTGCCTCGGCGTAGTCTTTGGCTGACTGACGCTTGTGTTTAACTGCTTTCTCAGCTTTTTTGTATTGCCGCAACTGCACTTTTGTTTCGCCACGGAGGACGGCACGAGAAGCTTCAGTCAGCTTGAGCGAGCTGAAATTTTCATAGTCGACGGCGACTAAACCTAGCGCAATTAATTGACGCAATAACGCGCGCCATTCGGCTTCGCTTTTATCTGAACCGATGCCAAAGGTGGTGAGTTGGTTGTGCCGCCATTGCGTTACCCGTTCTGTATCAATGCCGCGCAGGATATCGATGACGTGACCTGCTGCAAAACGTTGATCGACGCGATAAATCGTCGATAGTATTTTTTGCGCAGCAACGCTGCCATCAAACGAGGTTGGTGGGCTGAGACAGGTATCACAATTTCCACATGGTTCCGAGGCCTGACCAAAATATTCAAGAATATGCACCCGGCGGCAGTTTAAGGTCTCGCATAGCGATAACATGGCATCTAGTTTGACACCTTGCACACGCTTAAATGTGTCGTTCGCTTCAGATTCATCAATCATCCGCCGTTGCTGCACAACGTCCTGTAAGCCATAGGCCATCCAGGCATTGGCGCTGGCGCCGTCGCGTCCTGCACGGCCTGTTTCTTGATAATAACCTTCGACACTTTTTGGCAAATCCAGATGCGCCACAAAACGTACATCAGGTTTATCAATGCCCATGCCAAACGCAATGGTGGCGCACATGACGATGCCTTCTTCACGCAAAAAACGCGCTTGATTCCGGCTGCGTTCTTGCATCTCCATACCCGCATGGTAGGGCAGGGAGCTGATGCCGTTTTCGTTCAGAAATTCTGCTGTTTCTTCGACTTTTTTTCGAGACAAGCAATAGACGATACCCGCATCGCCATTGTGTTGTGCATTAATGAAATCGAGTAACTGCTTGCGCCCATTGGCTTTTTCGACGATTTGATAGCGAATGTTGGGGCGGTCGAATGAAGATACAAATTGCAGCGCATTTTCAAGTTGCAAACGATGGATGATTTCATCGCGGGTTTGCTGATCGGCGGTCGCGGTGAGTGCGATGCGCGGCACATGTGGAAAACGTTCGTGTAAAGCCGATAAACGTATGTATTCAGGACGGAAATCATGACCCCACTGGGAGACGCAATGAGCTTCATCGATCGCAAATAGCGCGATGTCGATAATGTTGAGTAATTCCAGACAACGTTGTGTGAGTAAGCGTTCCGGGGCGATATAGACCAGATCCAAATCGCCTTCGCGCATTTTTTTCTCGACGCCAAGAATTTCTTCGAATGTTTGCGTCGAGTTTAAAAATGCTGCTCGGACACCAACTTCCGCCAAGGCATCAACCTGATCTTGCATCAGAGCGATCAGTGGCGAAACAACGATACCAACGCCTTTGCGTATTAGTGCTGGAATTTGGTAGCACAGTGATTTCCCACCGCCGGTAGGCATGAGTACGAGCGCATCACCACCCTGCACAACGTGCTCCACAATTTGTCCTTGCTGTGACCGAAAAGCAGGATAGCCAAAGACTGTCTGCAACAGGTGCAATGCCTGCTGTTCCGTATTGTCGTGTTGTTGTGGCTGAGGGATGCTAAAAGATGACACTACTTATTCTACCCAGTTCACTGTGATTGTTTTTTTCATTTGTTGCAATATTCATTCGACCAATCAATGCGTGCAATCTCTGCTGATTTCTATGATCAGCGGCTGCAACTTTTTAGCACCAAATTGAGCCTCTTTTCGAGCCCCTTCATGACCTCGTTGAGTGCATGAAATTTAATGGCTGCTGTCATGTCCACTGCGTTGATGTTTTGATGTTTTTGATCGGCACGAAGCTTACCACGAGGGCGGCAATGCGGTCTCAGATTTTTGCCCGTTGTGCGTCGTTAAAAACGGACTAATTCATATACTCCCCATTAATTTATAAAATATCACTGAATTACCAAAGGAAAATATGGGTGCGGTTTTTATACTGGTAGTGAGTATATTTAATTCAAAGTTATTCTTTTGTGCGTGATTACCATTCATCGATCGCCGGCTAATTCGTCTTGATATGCAAGTGCAAGACTACAACACTAATGAAAAAAAAATAATGATATTTTTGATAATTTAAGTTATCATTTAATTATTATAAAAAAGAAAACATTGAGACCGTAGGTACTGTTTTTTAATACTTTCTAAGTTTGATTTGAGGACTGAATTGATTCTGACGATACTCCACTCTTACCGTTGAAAGCGGGTCTTATTGCTGGCACCGGTCCGAATTATTTTATATCTTGCCCTGACCAAGGATACGCCATGTATTTATCTTCGATGCCTAGTAATAATGCCAACGCGAACAATCATTTTTTTGACATGCCCGAGATTGCTGACGCGCGGCAACCCTATTTTGCCAAGTTTGAAGAGAAAGTTGAAATTACCGCAATGACGCCAACCCGAATGGGCCGATATCAATTTACGGTGGTGCCGTTTCAAGCTGCAAAAGGGATATTGATGGAAGTTGAGCGTCACGGAAAGCGCATAATTTCCGCACACTTGCCGGCGATTTTTTCACGGGGGGAATTATTATCCGCGAGCTTGCGTGTGCGCGATACCGAGTATTTGCTGGTCGCTGCAAATTCTTCCTCAAAAATACCCGCCAGTGGTAAGCGTTGGTTAGGCATTTTCCGTGATGATGGCAAGAATGTGTATGCCAATGTGTTTGAGCAGCAAGTTGTGCAAGTCATGCCTAATGAGGATGGCATTTCTATGCAATTTTTAAACGGCGATCAGATGCGCATCAAATTGTAAGTTTCTACACGTTGCACAATGGTGCAAATAGTGCGCTGATTTGTATCGCGCAATACAATGGCTTTTTTCATCGATGATGGAAAAGGCCATTTTTTTGTGTTTAGCGCCTTTATCCGAGATTTATCCCAAAACCGATTCCCAAACTGATTCTAATTCTAATTCTGATTCGGATTCAAATCTGATTCCACTATTTATTTCACCTGTTATTTTGGCGCCGCGCCTAAGCCGCCCGTCGACAATGCTAGCGTCGCTGCTGCAGCTAATGCCTTGTTGTAGCAGTCGGTCAGCGTGTTTTTTGCTTGCAGCAATTGCGTCTCAGCGAGTGTGAGTTCAGTGATAGAGCCAACCCCACTTCGGTATGCTGCTAACGCTGCATCAAAAGTCGTTTGGGTAGCATTCAGTAATTCCTGTGCCGCATTGTAAGTAGAAACGCTAGTGTTGAGCGCATTACGGCTGAGTATGATCTGGTGCACCGCTTCTTCACGGATGCGGGTCAGGCGCAGTTCAGCGTTTTCTGCTTCGATGCGCGCTTTTGATAAAGTCGTCGCGCGCATACTACCGTCGTAGAGTGGCATGGAGATACCGACAAATACCGAACCGCTACGGCGCGATCCCGCAAGATCGACTGTAGGGGCTTGCAACCCAAACCCGGGAAAAGCCGTCACACTAACACCCCCTGTAACTTGCGCAACAGAAGCTGCGACGAAAACTTTCGGTTTGAATTCTGCTTCGGCTGCTGCAATATTGGCTTGACTTACTTTTTGTGCTGCATAGGCAGTGAGAACATCGGGGCGGCGGGCTAACGCGTCAGTGATGATTTTTTCTACAGGTAACAGGGTCGCTGGTGACAAATCGCGGCCCGTAATATCGGCAATTTTTAATTTGGTTAAGGGCGAAATCCCCATTGCCGTGATCAGGTTGTAATACGTATCCTCTAATACACCATTAGCTTGTACCAATAGCAAATTGGCCTGCGCGCTAGCTTGACGAGCTTGGGCCACTTCAATCACTGTTCCGATCCCGTGTTTGTAGCGATCCTGTGCAGCTACCTGAATTGCCTTGATATTTTCCAGAGATTTAACCGCCGTTTTTGCATGTTCGCTGGCACTAGCGTGGGCATAAAATGCCATCGTCACTGCGTAAATGAGTTGTTGATGGACTGCCGTAAACGCAATGTTGGAAATCACTGACGTCTGTTTGGCCGCATCGAGAAAAGCATCTCGTTTGCCGAAATCAAACAATAACCATTCAAGAGATAGCGCTGCGATTGCCCCAGAGACAGAATTACTGCTGTTTAAAGTTAAGCCGTAAGCCGAATCTTGCTTGCTACCTGCCTGATAAGCGCCCATTGCACTCGCTGTTAATCGGGGTAAATAGGCGCTCTCGACCAGACCCACAGCCAAAGCCGCCTGACGTGCCTCATTCCATGCAATGCGTGTATTGGGATTATTAGATTCGGCAATATCGACGAGTTCAGCCAGCGAAAACGATTTTTCCTGATCAAGTTCTAATGCTGGTGCTAACACCGCCAATGCTGGGTTGGGAGGGAGGGTGTAATCTGAAATAGCAGATGAGGTAGATAATGTGCTCGGAAATAACTGTGTGTTATGCGCAGCACCAGGATTCCATGGGCGGTCCGGACGCGGCGGTGCCAGATCAGTTGTCGATGCAGCGCAAAGGCCGACACCAAGCCAGCAAGTCGCGATAAATGCAACAATGTTACGCTCATGCATATTCTTGCGTCCTTTCTTCATCTTTCAGAGTTCTATCGTATTCCATTTTTTGTGCGTGGACTCGTTCAAGACTTTGCATGTGAAGTTCAAGTAAATCGTCCAAGCTTGAGGCCGCATTTTTTGTTTCATGCGGCGGATGAATCGCTACATTATTTGCGTCGCCATGCGCTTGTCGTTCCAATCTTAACGAGACCGTTTTTACCGCCTGACGGTGTTGATTGAGGCAGGCTGAAAGCGGCTCAAGCAGTGCATGGAGATGGTGCATGGTTTGTTGCCGAAGTTCTAGCCACTTGGCAGTAGGCCGTATTAATCGCGGTTCAAAACGAACAATGTCCAGATCACACTTCATCTCGTTCAACATTGTATGGATAGCGTTAATTTGCTTGTTTCGAGTAGTGCGACTGGTTGCTAGTCGTGGCTTGCTCAGATCACTTAAGCGAAGTAAGACATCGGAAATTGTTTTGTCAATGTGCTGCGCAATGCTGACTGGCCATAGGTACGTAAATGTTAAATAAACTACCAAGTTGCCCAATAAAATGCCGATGACCCGATCGCGAATGATGACCATATTGAAAGATGGAGAATCACCCTGTATCACACACATAAAAAACGCTAACGCAATTTGAAATCCAGCATAAGAGATGTTGCTGCTACCTGCAGCCACCCAAGCTGACACAAGTGCACCGACAAAAACGACAAGCAACTGCGCGCTGATAGCATTGATATCTGGCATCACGAATACGATTGCTATCAGACCAAATGCTGCTCCGATCAAACAGCCAAGAACGCGTAGATGTAGTTTTTGTAATGTGTGCCCTGTTGTTCCCAATGCCACGACGTAACAGGTGATGAGGCAAGTATGAATGCCGGGCCAGGACAGTGCAGAATAAATCAAATAGCAAATCAAGGCTGCAGCGGTGGTCTTGAGGGCAAAGCGAACGTGTTCCGGATTGCTAAATGCATCGGCAACGAAGAAGCCAGCGTTGGACGCCATATTGTCACTACTTTCAGCCCTTGCATCTTCAGAAGTTTCTGCATGAGTAGGCGAATTAGCAGGCGAATTAGCAGGCGAAACAATAGGCGAAACAATAGGCGAAACGGTTAGCTCACGCAGAGCTTCAGAGAATTCTTTCGCAATTGCAAAATCAACTTGCGATAATGATGCAGCATTTTTGTTGCTATCAATGTTAAATGGCGTAAGTGCTTCTCCGGTTCTGATCGATTCAGCGATTCCGTCGAGCGCTGCCGAAAAATAATGTCTTAAATTTGTCGGTAGTAATGGGTGGGGGTGGTGAGCGGAATTGATTGTATCCACAAGTAAAAGAACGGCTGTGATCGAATCGGTGACATGATTGAGTCTGCTGAGATCCTCTGCCGGAGATGTTTTTTCAAGTCCAGCTAATTGTAAGTACTTACTGATTTCTGCAGTGCCTTCCTGCAAAACTTGTTCGAATTCATCCCATGTATCGTGCTCAGACCTCAATACCGACGCCGCTAAATGGAAACGTCGCACGAGCGCTCGCTCAGCCAGCTGTCGTGGCGCTGGTCCTATCAGCAAGTTAATGACAATGCAGATAGCCGCTGGAAAGCCAGCGATTAACCATCCGTACAATAATGCTCGAGTTGCTAATTCGCCGATCTGCGCGTTGCTGATCAGATCAAGCGCATAGACGACGACCATTGCCAGTATGGTTCCAATCGGACGCAATTTACTTGCCGACGTCGCAAACAAAAGCAAGAAAGAAATGACCAGCATAGAGGCGAGCCGCAAGAGCGGCTCGTCAATCACCATCCTTGTAATGAGCATCACAATACCAATGACGAGCGATATCAAAACTAAGATGGCAATACTTAACATGACGCTACTTACGCGATCGGGTTTGATCACGAAAAACACCACATACACTGTGAGCGCTGCTTCCGGTGTTTGATAGTATTCAACGGCCAGAGTCGTCAAAACACAGATGAGCGCCGTTCGAATGGCAAATTCTAACCTGCCAGGAAATGGCCGAAGAGGCCGAAGAGCTCGAAGATGCCGTGGCAGGTAGCGCAAGTTCAACATAGCTCAACGCTAAGACATGTCTCGACTATGCTCATTTGCAAGCGGCACCATGATTAATTTCAACAACGGCGCTAGCGCCTAAACGGGTGAGTTGTATCGGCGGATTTTCGAGTTTTATTTTTACCGGAAAGCGTTGCGCGACCCGCACCCAATTTAATGAACGCTCAACGAAAGGCACCGACCGCGGCAAAACAATATGGCCTGTATCCATGACGCCCCAGCCAATTCCTTGCACGACACCTTTGATTGGCTGCTCTTTATCTAACATCGAATATACAGTCACGCAATTCCCTGGCGCAATAGTCTTTAAATCGATTTCTCTGACGTTGGCAATTGCAAACCATTCGTCCGTATTGATGAGAGTAAACAAACTCTGCAAGGGGGCCAGAATTTCTCTTGGTGAGGCGCTAAGGCCGACTACTCTGCCAGCGGTCTTGGCGCGCACGGTGGTATCTTCCAGAGCGCGCTGCGCGATCGCCAAAGCAGCCTCACGAGCGTGCACTAAGGCTTCGGCGCTGGCTGTGTTGTCAATGGCCTGCGTGGCAGCCATTGCTTGTTCTTTTGCTTGCTGGAGTGTGGTTTCTGCATCACGTTCAAGGACTTGTGCCTGATCCAGTTGTTGTTGCGGTACATACCCTTTTTCAGCGAGTGGCCGTAATCGCACCACGGTTCGGCTCGCTAACGCCAGGTTAGTCGTGCTACGTTGGGTTTGTTTGTCGGCAATCCTGGCGCTGGATTGTTGAACGGCAAGTGCTTTTCTTTTTGTTTCTAATGCCGCTTTCGCCATTTCCAGATCGGCCTGCGCCTGTGCGACTGACAATTGGTAAGGTACAGGATCAATTTGAAAAAGAACATCTCCTGGATGCACCTGTTGATTTTCAGTGACGGCGATTGCGTTGATGCGGCCGCCAACGGGTGCCGCAATGTGTGTCACATCAGCATCGATAGACGCATCATCGGTCGATGGCTGTTGTGCGTGTTGACGCCACACGTAGACGGATAAAACGATGGCGATGGCGATGGCGATGGCGATGATTGTCAGTGAAATCAGTGTGCCGGTCAATTGCTTATTTTGTGTCTTTGTCTTCATTGTCCGAACCATATTATCCAAATCACTAGTGCGCAAATCAAGCCAACTGCAGTACAGACGAAAAGTTGGTATGGGAGAATTGTTGATAGTTTTAAACTGATCATCGCTACTCGGGTACTAATCGCGATGACGAGTCCTATCAAAGCGCATAGCATCCATGCTGGAAACAGTGCGCCGAACAAAGTGAATGATGGTGTTGCATGCTGGGCGCAGCCACTGACGATGAGCAGTAACGTTGAAGCCAGTAATTTGGCAGTCCATGCACTTCGTATATTTGCACTATTCATTGAAATGACTTTTTGCCGAATGGAAATAGGTGTGCCGTTTTATGAAATTCTTGGTGAGGTGGCAGGTTTGATTTTATAGCCAATATGGATGCCAAAGTCAATTGCATGTGAATTCCTCATGGAGATGAGGACGATCGGCCAATCGTGAATGCAATGATTATTTTAGGATTGAAATTTTTTGTGAACGCCCTTCTGCGTTGATTCAGACATTAAATTTGGGACATTAAATTTCGGACATTGAATTGAAGAAAGTTCGACGCTTGATTTTCTTCAGGCTAGTACTTCGGAGCGGTCGCATGCTCGAGGTCGGTCAGCCACTGAATCGCTTGTTCGCGATTTACGCCGCACATATCTTCGGACGGCTGCAAGCCACCGCAAAAAGCAGGCCGTTCGGGTTTCCCAAAAACGCGGCATCGATTGACATCATCGAGCTGAATACATCTCACTCCAGCAGGCTTTCCGTCTGGCATACCAGGTATCGGGCTGGTGATTGAAGGGGCGATACAGCACGCCCCGCAGTGGTCTCGACAGTTCATTACATCTCTTTGCTTATTTACTCAATTTTAGGTTGATATCAGGGCGGCCATTCGTTGATCTTTAATATTGATCTTTAATATTGATCGGCGAATTCTAGGATGAAGTGCAATTTATGAACGGTACCGGTTAATGAGGGCAAGATGCGATAGCATTTGTGCCTTTTTGACCGGCCAGTCGAAATTGCATAATGAACTACACACATCTCACCCAAA
>NZ_JBMPPH010000061.1:0-16786 GCF_049340285.1 Undibacterium sp. SXout20W
TGGTCTGGTGCGACGCGGGATTGGAAATTGAAGGACGAGGTCTGGCTGAATCCGAAACGAAATCAGGCAGAGGAACTAATGCTAGCAGCATGACTTGACGCGACATCTTTGTTGACAACTACCGACATGAACTTTTGGATAATTTAGCAATTGCTGCTAGGCATTTTGATGAAGATGATGTTCGACTGACTTTAGTGGATGGCGGTACTGTTAAAGGAGCTGAATTGAAATTATCTAAACTTCTTAGAGTGGAAGCTTACGACGGAATTCCTAATCCAGACGACTTGTTTCCCAATATGGCAGAATGGTTGCGCGGACAATTGGAAAGTAAAATGATAGAGCCATGAAAGTTTTAGTAAGACAATTTGGTCTTAGCTTCACTGCCTATTTGGTTTGGATAACTGCATTTATTTCATTTGCAGTTATTGGATATTTTTCTCGAAAGTTCATTCCTGATTTAATTTTGCAAATTGTATTTAAATATTTAACGGTCGTTGTAGCGATTACTTGGATGTTTTCTTACTCTGTTTATACCAAGCTTGTGGATATAACTGACTCTGCTGGACTTGACTACATACAGCATAGAAATCTTGAGGTTGTTGTTAAAAAGAAGGTTAAAAAATTTTGGATTAATGCCGTTATTCTAGGACTCGCTGGCGTTATTTTGAACGTCCCAAATATTTTGCGAGAAGCATCTATTTGCGTTCCATCATTTGTGTATTCTTTGACCTTTATCGCACTTTTATTGTGCGCCTACTTTTTATTCAATTCTTGGGCTGAACTAGAAGAAATCAGGCAATTGAAATCCAAGCTAAAAGAAAATCAACGTCGAGAAGAATTGAGAAAGGAACAACTCACAAATTTGTCTTCGGATTCTTCTTGGGAGAACGATTCAAAGCTTGACGGGTTCCGAAAATAATTTTGTTGTTTGCGCTCTTAAACGTAGATTTATGAACTCAATAATTTGATTCAATCAGACCAAAGCCAGACGATCAGTATCAGTGCTGTCAGTAGCATCATTCATTCCAAATATGGCATAGTCACTTGGTTTAAGAATTCCTGCTGAAATCAATTTTCTACCGATTTTCTAAGTCGAAAAAGCACAACAACAATTCGGCAGTAGATAAATTTATTTCTATAACCTGAAATCTGCATGGACAGCCTGGACACTTGGACAGACTGTTTCTACTTACCCAGCCTCTTGATACATTTTACGAATAAAGTCTGCAATAGGTTGACCGAATTGGTCGGTCAACGGCTGCTTCAAAATTCCGAGCAAAAAATAATCCGTGTAGTTGATCGCTTTGGGATCTTTGCCAGACTGCGCAAGTATCCATAGAGCGACAATTGCCAACATAGTGCGGGTATCCAAATTTTTAGCCTTGCAGCTCTTTGCAATCGCATTTCTGGTAGGACTAGCCACTAATTTATCTAGGTCCATAGGAGAACCGCACCACGCCTCCTGAAATTGGCATTCAACCATATATTGAAGCAGTGTGTGGCATTTTTCAGATACGCCTTTTCCCGACTGATACAGCTTGGCATCTGCTAGCAAACTCGACACTGTTCGCTTACATGCACTCTCGTCTCTTTCGAGCACTTTCCACATCGGCAGTTTATCGGCTCCAGACAGAAAAATTCTCTCTGTGCCGGGCAAAATTTTGTCCACTTCTTCCACAAAAATCCGCAATGGCATAACGTCGGAACTCTTGTAGCGATCCCACTTTCCTCGATCCGTATCCAGACCATTCATGGACAAAAATTTCACGAGCCGTTCAATCACGGTTTGCTGACTCGTTTGCATGACTGCACCAAGCCAAGCGTCCACTTTCAATTTTTTAATCCCTACTAACTTTCCGCCAACCTTGGAGCTTGTCTTCACAATATATGCCTAGTTTTTTTTGATAAATAAATTTCTGAAAAACTATAACAGAGACGCACGTTATAGGAAAACATGCTGACGTAAATTCCGAATAGATTCATTAATATGCTCAACAATGCTTGAGCAAGAATGAGAAATAAAGAGACGCATGTTTTGGCATAACGTGCTGTGTGAATCAAGAAAATAACGGCGCAAAATAACCCTACTTTTTAACGATAAAGGAAAAAAATATGAACACTGAAAACAACGACAAATTTGATTTAGAACTCTGGCTTAGTGCTTTTAAGTTAGTTCAATCTGCAAGGCTCACCGAAGACGAATGGAACGACTATTTTGAAACCGTCAGCGAAGCCGATTTTGAACAGCAAGGCTATTTCAGCGATAACGAAAAAGAAGAATACCCTTGGGCAGAAAGAAAGTTCGTGATCGGCTATTGGAACATGGGTATGTTCAACGAACGACTGGTCAAAGCCTTTACCGAAGAATTGGCAATGGATAGCTTTTTATGCAGTTATCAACCACTAAGTAGCTTACCTCCATATATCGCTCGTCTTGAAAGTCTTGACGAGGTTGAACTACGAATCCGTTCTGGCGACACCAGTCTTCCAGAAGACGGACAAACAGATCGTTTTGAAAATTTCAGCAATAAGTATTACGAAGCAATGTACAACTGATTGAGTAGCAAATTCAGCGATAAAACATAAATCGCTTAACACCGAAGTTTTGTAGCACAAGGAGAAGTACACAACATTTAAACGAAAGGAAATACCATGCAAGAGATTCAAGAAGCGATAAAAAATAAGCAGGTTTTAATGGTTTGTTACAAGGGACTACCAAGAATCATTGAAGCCCATATTGTTGGCGCAAATTTAGCAGGACAAGAATTTGTTCGTGGCTATCAAGTGGGTGGAACAAGTTGTACCGAAGAAGTCGGCTGGAAGCTATTGGACATAAAAAAAATCCAAGCAGTCACTGTGATACATGACCAGCACTTTGCTAAACCACGGCAAGGCTATGTCAAGAGCGACCCAGTAATCACCACCATTTATGCCCAGGTGTAAAACAGCATAGAAAAAATTAGCCCACGATAAGCAGCACTGACAGTGGGTTAGTCGGAAATACCAAGCGGTAAAAAATACATTGATAAAGTTTCCCAAAAATAGAGCGAGCTTGCCGGGAGTAGCGGCAATCCGAAATCACAGGTCACTACCTGAGATTAGGAAAAAAGAAAAAAAGTAGCAGTAAAAACAATCCACTATTTTTAGAAAGAAACATTATGTCAATCAAACAAAAAAAGCATCCAGTAATATCTGCCGTTTCAGGCATTCAAACAATCTTAGACATTGCCGATGCTACTGGCATTGCTTTGGAAAAAAAGCTCACTCAAGACAGCCTTGCACTTTGGGTGAATTTGACTGGCGGTCTATATGAAATTATGGACGGTGAAGCCATGGGCATTATGTTCGCTCTGATTATTGATATTGCCCACAAAGGCTATTCTGTCACTGACCTTAAATCCATTCAGCTCAATCAATCGGGCAACGACTTTTCACTAATAGCGATTCAATTCCAATTATAGCGACGCACCTATGTGTAGAGCCCCGGAAGTCGGGGTTCACGGTGACACAACGGTTCAGGTCTGCGGGTGCAGGCTTTGAAGTTCCACCGTATCCATGGAAAACAAAACTCAAAATTATGGAAAAATCATGAACACAACAGATAGCTTAAATGAAGAATCCTTTGACCCATTTTTTGGTGCTCCAGTCACTGTGGGTGTGGCTGCAAACAAAAATGAAAATACAAAGTCTGATGACAATGGGGGCAGCATTGCAAACGAAATTGCATTACTTCGTGACTTGCAGGAATTCCGCAAAAAATACGCAATTATCAATCGCACAGGGAAAACATATATCTGCTGGGAAGACAAAAATTTGCAAAATCTTGAGTTTCAAAATATTGTAGATTTCCATTATTTTCACGCTCACCTTTACCACTTTATTCCACAAGAAAAAGCAAAATCCGGTAAGGTTCGCGAAGATAAACGAGTACAAGTGACTCAAGCATTTCTTGAAGATAAATTGTCTACTCGTTATGAAGGTATCGTTTTTGATCCCGCAGAAACTTGTGGCAAACAATACTGGAACTTGTGGCGTGGATTTAATGTTCAACCTAAGCAAGGTGATATTTCATTGTTCATGGACTTGATTGCAGCCTTGTGCAATGACGACCAAACTTGCATGACTTACTTATTGAACTACTTGGCACACATGGTGCAAAAACCAGCCGAGTTGCCAGAGGTAGCGATTGTCATGCGCGGCACCCAAGGGATCGGCAAAGGTTCGCTCATGAAAACTATTGGCGGATTTACCGATAATTACAAGCAATTATCCACTTCCAACAGCTTAACGGGTCAATTTAATGGACACTTACTCAATGCGTTCATTAACTTTGCAGATGAAGCGGTGTGGGGTGGCGACAAATCCGCCGAAGGACGATTAAAAGCCATGATCACTGAGGGTACGAATTCGATTAATGACAAAGGAAGACAAGAGATTCAAGTCAAAAACTTTTCTCGTATTTTTGTAGCGTCCAACGAAGAATGGTGTGTGCCTGTTGGGGAAGAAGACCGCCGTTTTTTTGTTGTTGACGGTAGCCCTCGCTATAAAGGAAAAACCAAGCCAGGTGAATTCTTTTCTCAATATAATGAGTGGATTAAAAACGGAGGTCGTGAAGCAGTTTTCCATGCACTTAAAACTCGTGATATTTCTAGCTTTGCACCACGAGATTTTCCTAATACCAAAGCGCGAATGAATTTAATGATTCGTAGCTTGCCTTTGCCAGAGCGATTTATTTACGAAGTCTTGAATGGTTCAGCCTTGGTAGAGAATAAAACGATTGTGAAGGCTCCTGATGGTAGTCAAAGCCGTTGTTATCGTAATGCCTTCTTTGCCGATTGCTTAGAGTGGTGCAAGAGCCTTGGATTTCGTTTTATGCCTAGTGCTGATGAAATGGGAAAGGCTATGAGTAAAGTGTTTGCCTTTGAGCAGGATAATCCTAACTGGCGATCTAACTGGAAGAGTAAAACACAGGGCTATTTTTATCAGTTACCAAGCCGAACTGAATGTATGAAGCGATTCGCTCACAACCTTTGTAAGGCTGAACCAGCGATGGTGTTCTTTGACTTTGAAGACGAGAGTGAATTGAAATCTAGCGATGACAATTCAAATGTTGTGAATTTTCAGAAGCAAGCATAATCTGTTTGACCTGCATTGAACGAAGAGCCGCGAGGCTCTTTTTTCATTTGTGGACGATTCATTTGCGATTACTCAAAAGCGCAGAACCTTACAAGCTAATGCCAGTAACACTATTGTTGGGAAACCTATACTGGCATTAGCTTTCAGGCGAGTAGAACCGTTAGAGTCAACAAGCATGAGGATTTGTATTAAAAAGATAGGTTCTGCGCAAATGGTTGAAATTGGTGTCGGTAAAAAGCGCTTTAGCCTTTCTACTCCTTTTTCTTTATATGAATTATTTAGAGTAGAACCGCAGAACATATGGGAAGAGCCACACCCAGTATAGCTATCCCGGTTCTATGCGCTGATTTGAAAGTGCAGAGACGAGTAGAACCGAATTTATGCGTAGCTCCATTTTTCAAATGTGGAATCCAAATTTTCCTCAGACAGTTCATCAATTTCAAATCCATAAACCTCTAATCCTAGATATCTTGCCCAACGACCAGCTTGCTTAAATTCCTTGCGCTTTCTATTTATTGCTGCAACTTTTAAAAAATGGCTAAGGATATGAGATTGGTAATGACCGGCACGATATTTTGCCATTTCATAAGCATTCTTCAAATTGTCGAATGCTTCTGGATATTCATTTTTTTTGAAATAATTCTGTCCTTTTATCCAATGAGGCATCCAAGGTAGATAGCTATCAATTCCTTTTTCTTTTAGCCAAAGCAAGAACGATTCAAGTTCATTTTCTGTAACGCCTACATTGGCCATTAGTTTTGAACTTCTGCTCAAGGCTTTGCGGACTAACTCTGGTGTGGAATTTGTGAGCGAATATTCCATAGCTACCACAGATAAAGTCCACCTTCCAAATTCCCGACGTAGCAGATTTACGAATTCTGAATCAGTTAGCTTTTCATAACGATCATCGCGTGATAAGTTATCTAATATTTTTAGAAGATGACGACCTCGGTCGGCCAAATAGACAACGAATTGATTGGTTGCATCAAACCATACTTTATCAATTGCTTGCTGACTTAACTCTTTTTTCGTGAGATAGGAATTCATATATTTTTCGTGTTGTAAAAACTCATCTGAAACATCATCAGACGATTTTCTATAATGCTCACAAAACTCAATTAATTCTGAAAGGTCATAGTTTTCTTTTGCGATTTTAAATGCGCAGGTACTAGCTCTTGCAATGGTGAGAGCGATACAAAAGCTATTCCTTAATTCGTCGTCTATTCCTACTTTAACAGAGGAGTGTTTGACATTATTGAAATGGGAAATCGAAGAATTGAAGTTCCACAATAGTGCAGATAACGAAGGAAGACTTTCACCTTTTATCCAATTAAGAGCATTTTCCAAATTTCTCTCCTGCTGTTCGTGGTCAGCAGAATTAGTTCTGTCAGGATAGTGAAAATCTTTTGGCGATACACTGCATTCGTGATAAATCCAACTCATTACTTTTTCTATTGGGTATATGATTTTACCGTCTTCGAAAGACGGTAAAAACCACAATCCTTCTGGAAGAGTGAGATTTACTGCACTCACATTGAATCGAAAAAAATGTTTCTTAATTGAAAAATTAAATCGCTTAATCCCATATTCCAGTAGGAACCATTTCATGGTGCCTTTTTTGTCTAAGAAACTGGTATCGTCTTTTAGGGTTGCTTGATAGACTTCCAGAATGTCGATTAAAACTTCGCCAATCATTAAATTTGTCCTAGGATCACGGATATGCCCAGCAATTAAATTTGCGAGTTTTTTAATCAACTCTTTACTTTTTTCATTTATATCGCACTCTTCATTAGCTAGTCGAGACAATGCTGTCTGAAGTGATTTTTTTTCAGTTTCGTCAATTTCATTCTCTAGTCCGCGCTTGCGGGCGAGTACACCAAAGGCGTCATAGATGAATTTGATTAAGTCGCCTAATGTTGGAAATCCGATAGTCGTATTCATTTAATTTTTAATTCAAAATATTGCCCCGGAATTTTAGCCGGGGCGATTCATTATTTTTTATTCGGGTTCATTTGCGCGCCACGATTGCCATTTGATTTTGCATTCGTAGAATTGTTTCCTGTTGTTCCGCGATTTGGGTTTAAGGCATTTGAACGTTGGTTGTTAGGTGTTTGAGTAGGTTTTGTCATTTTCAGTTCCAAGTGGGTTAGAAGAAACAGAATCTTATTGGGTAGCGTTTTTTTTTACAAAGGAAAATTGGCGACGTATTTTTTTGCGCGCCTTTTCGTCAAACACTGTCCCCCTAATTAATCAGTCCAAAGACAAACGATTAGAATCAAAGTCAGCAGAATCATTATCCACTCCAAATAATGCATAGTCCCTAGGCTCAAGCATTCCTGCATTAATCAATTCCTTGCCTAGCTTTTTCAAGTCGTTCTCAGCCAGCTTAATCACGTAAGCACCTGCCAATATTTTTCTTCTGGTATCGCGTTTTCGTTCCTCCATCGCTTCGCGATTTCTCGTCTGCTGAATACGGGCTTCAAGCTCAGCTCTTTGCTGAAGTAGTTTGTCTAAATTCGGTTTGCTCATTTTTTTATCTCTCCTGTTTTTATTGTTTGAGCGTTGACATTTCAAATTCACGCTGTAGTACATGAATAACAAACAAAAAAGAAACGTCAAGAGCAAAACAGCGAAATGCGCACTTATACGTCGTTACTCGACGTGTGCTCAAAGCTGAAAGCAAAAACGTTCAGGAGAATGAATATGGCTATTTACCACTTGAGTGTAAAACTCATTACCCGAACCAATGGAAGAAGTTCTATAGCCGCAGCCGCTTATCGTGCGGGAGAAAAAATCCACGATAACCGCACTGGTCAAACTTTTGATTACACCCGTAAAAAAGAAGTGTCTTACCGCCGTATCTTCACACCACCCAATGCACCGCAATGGATGAAAGACCGTGAACAGCTTTGGAATGCTGTAGAACAGTCCGAAACCAGAAAGGATGCACAGGTGGCCCGCGAGATAGAAGTTGCCTTACCGATTGAATTAAGCACTTCACAGCACATTATTTTGCTTGTGCGATTTGTGCATACCCAGCTCACAAGCAAGGGCATGATTGCCGACGTGGTCATTCATAACAAGAAAAATAACCCCCACGCCCACATTCTTTTAACCACTCGCGAAATCAATATCACTTGTGACGGCTTCGGAAAGAAAAATCGTGACTGGAATAGTAAAGAACAACTTGAGGAATGGCGTGAACAATGGGCAAAGCACTGCAACAGAAGATTATCGATTGCAACAAGTAAAAATCGTATTGACCATCGCAGTTTACAAGATCAAGGACTGGACCAAATCCCGACTGTGCATGTCGGTCCAAATTGTCATGCGATGGACAAACGAGGTATTACATCAAAACGAAAGGAACTCAACACACTAATCAAGGAGAAAAATATGAGTAACGAAAAAAGTAAACAATTAATCGCTTCATTGAAATTGGAAGGTGAGACTAGCCCAATTCAGCAGGAAATTGTTCAGGCAAAAAAATCCAAGAATTTATTCTTAAATCCAACCGACACAAAGAACAATAAAAAATATCGTGACGCGATTTTTGCCAGAACCTACATTCCGATTTTGTTGGAGATATTTGCCAGTGATTGCAAAGGCGTGGACGAAATCGAAACAGAAATCGGCACATGCTTTCAAATCAATCTCAATGGAGGTGGCAAAATTTATGACTATGGTAGTCAAATCAAAATAGCGAGTGGCACGGACGAAGAAATCAAGGTCGCTATCAAGTTAGCGATAGAAAAGGGATGGCAAGGGTTGCACCTGACTGGCAGTGATGAATTCAGGTCCGAAATTTTTCTCCAAGCAGTTTTATCAGGGGCATTCAGACCAGAACAAATTATAGGCTATAAACCGACTACGCGAGATTTGGAGATCATCAGTGACTACAAACCTGCATTGAAGATTGCCAATGATACCAACATCATTAAAAGCTATGTCGTTGAAAAAACAGATGGTAGCGGCTCTGCTGGCGCGGAAGCAAAGGTGCAAATTCCACGATTGAAAATTTGATTGGTCCAAGTGTCCAGGCAGTCCGAGTGTATTTGCATTCTTCGGGGAAGCAAATATTATTGATTTTATTGTAAAAATACAAATGCCGACTATGTACATGAGTCTTAATTAGGACTAAAATTAGTCTTCATTCATTTGCAATAGAGGCTGGTCATGAAATTCTCAACTCAGGTAAAGCCTATCAGCTACCTCAAGAGTCACGCTGCTGAAATTATCAAAGACATCACGGAAAATCGTGAGCCTATGCTCATTACGCAAAATGGTGAAGCCAAGCTGGTTGTTATGGACGTGAAGAGCTTTGAAGAACAAGAGGAAACGCTCGCATTACTCAAAATTCTGGCACTCGGTAATCGTGAAATTGAACAAGGCAAATTTCGCGACGCTGAAGATGTATTTGCTGAACTGGACAAGGCTGATCACTAATGGGCCTCAGAGTGGTCATACTCGATTCAGCCGAGCAAGATCTGAAAGAACTCAGAGCCTATATTCTCAAGGATTTTTCTGCTGACACTTGGCGCACTACTTACGCCAAGATAAAAGAGGCAATTCGCAATCTGCAAAATTTTCCGCAGACTGGTTGCATTCCAGAAGAAATTGAAAAATTAAACCTTACGCAATACAGGCAGGTTCTATCTGGAATGAATCGAGTAATTTACGAAGTGCGGCAAGACGTTATTTATATCCATATTATTGTCGACGCCCGGCGGGATATGAATGCACTGCTGACACGACGATTGTTGCGGATTTATTAGGTGAACTTGATAGTCATTTATTTACCTACTTTTTATGAGTTTTTTTGCCGAAAATGATTACGGATTTCGGCGTCATGACCTCATTTTTATCGTTCGAACGCTGAGTCTTTTCAGCTTAAAGGATTTTCATGGAAGTTGTTTACTGGGATGGTGGATTAACGCTTGAAGAAGTTGATGCAATTCGAAATTTGGAATTGAAATTTTCTCCATTAAAAAATCCTCCCGGATCAAAGAGTGGCAAATTGCAATCCTCAATGGCAGATCAGCTAAGCCATATTGCAAAGAGCACTGGTGGAGGTATGTTTCCTTGGAAGGGTTATGCAGGATTCCGGTTTGTCGATAAATCTGGTAACGAAGGTGAATACGATCTTGTAATAGTGACTCATAAACTTGTTTTAATTGTCGAATTGAAACATTGGAATCACTCGCCTATCAAAGTGCATGGCGATCATTGGTTTAAAGGGACTCAGGATATGGGTAGGTCCCCAGTTAGCATCACCCAGAAAAAAGTTTACACATTAAAAAATAAACTCAACCAGATATCTCATCTTTTTCCGAACGGAAAAATACCATGGATTGATTTTTGCGTTGTTATGACTGGAGATTCATCTTTAGATAATATTCCGGACGAACAAAGAAAACACGTTATGGCTCTATCAGAGTTCATAAAATTGGCGAATGAAACTGAATTTGATCGAAAATTTAATTGTTCTCGCCGACCGGCAGGATTAAATGAAAATTTTGATGTTTTCGATAAATTAATTAGCGGAATAAATGTCAAGCCCTCAGCATTCGCTATGGCTGGGTATTGCGCTGAAGAAGCTGACAAGATTTTCGATCATCCTCAGGGGGTTTATTCAGAATATGAGGCGAAGAATCAAAATCCTAACCAGTTTCAAAAAGCATTATTGCGAAGGTGGAATTTTGATAAAGTTGGTGACTCAAGCAGTAAAACTCAGGATGGTAGATTTAAGATTGTTACACGTGAGTTAAATGTATTAAGCTATATTCATCACCATGATCTTGCATTGTATAAGCAATGTCTTCGGTCCTTGTCAAATCCAGTCCCTGACGATATGACGAGAGAATATTGCGAGCTTTATGAACTTCCTCCCGGGCATAAGCGATTTAATGAATTTATAGATAGTTTTGTAAGAAAGTATTCGTTCGCACAAAAGCTCGCGTTAGTAAAGTTGCTTATTTGTCAATTTTCTCACCTGCATCAAATAAAGGTCGCCCATAGGGATATCGGTGATCATAGTATTTGGCTTTCACCAGGCAATGCGATTTCATTATCAAATTTGATTTCTGCGTACTATCAGCCAGCAGGCACAATTGGACCTCAACGTGAAATTCTTAGTATTGGGACAATTGGACTACCAGAAGATGATCCAAATGGCGTCTTGGATAAAATGGCAACGCCATTTCACCGAGATGTGTTTTGCATCGGATTACTGGCTTGGCATATTTTTCATCACAAGAGATTGGCTCCAATAAGCATTCAAAGTGCAGTTGCGGAAATAAATGCTAGCAACGAGTGGTACTCTGGGGTGTTGAAGCGTGCTATCTCCGCACAACCTTCAGACCGATTTGATGATGCTTATGAGCTTTTGAATGCTCTAAATTCCACGCAGCCGAACGATGGCGAAGATTTTTCTTTTGACTTAGAAAAACTTAATCCCTTTCGCAAAAATTCGATAAGGGTAACTCAGCTCTATCCAAAAACTAATGATGCTTGGGTTGATACAGATGACAAAGAGATCTATCAATCAAATGATTTGGTCGTGAAAATATGGAACGGCATCAATCTAAGCGACAAAGATCTGGGGATTGCAAGGCATGCACTTCATTTTCTTGAAGGTATTACACGTCTACAAAGCGAGGCTCTGAATTTCGTACCTACAGTAAAAGATTTTGGATTGTCAGTCCGTGAAAGTTCATTATTTATCGTATCAGATTGGATTGATGGAGTTTGTTGGGGAAATTTATACGAAACCGAGGACTCGACAAAATATCTTATTATTGAACATCTTATAAAAAGCACAGAAATTCTACATGAACGTGGTTTATATCATGGGGATTTGCATCCAGGAAATATTATGGTTTCGAGGGAGTTTCTTGAAGAAAATTCTGAATTGGATAATGTTCTTTTTTTCTTGGATTTTCCTGACTTTTCTGCTGATCAAATAGAGCTCAGAAATAACCGATATAGCCCGCTTAATATTGACAGTTCCTCTGGACAAGAAAGAGATAATTTTGCTGTCATGCGACTGTCAATTGAGTTACTTGGCATGGATTGGGATGAGAAGAGAATCACCGATACGGTAGAACTTAGAGATGCGATAGAGAATGAAAAGGATGGAGTTGGGAGTTTCTTGACTCTGAGCAGATTTAAAGACGCATTTGAATCAATCTTACATCCTAAAATTAAGCGTCAACGCGTTTGTATTCGCTTAAAGAGTTTGCTCCAAAAAGATTCGGTTATTTTGATGCCTGATAATGGAAGCCTATATTTAAAGATTGAGAAAAGTCAAAAATTTCCTAAAACAGCGATTATTCAGTTTAATGGCATCGGCGGTGAGCTGAGGGTTTTCTATAACGAGGAACAAAGACGCTTTAATGGAGCGCTACAGCCGCGTGAATTTGGGAAGATAAGTGATTATCAAATTAAAGAGAGTCAATTTGAACTAGATTTTGAGTTGGAAATTAAAGCTGATCGGCTCGATAATTTCTCCGAATTAGAGAATTTTCTGTTTCATCAGGATATTTTTCTGAAAACGTTAGGAGAAATATTAACTGCACCATCGGTCGTAATTGAAGATATTATTTATCCGAATAATACCGAGCAAAGTGAGACTAGCATTGAGATTGTTACTGATAACTCTTCAGAAGAGTTATCAGCATTGCCTGCTAAGCGGACACCACTAAATTTAATATGGCGCGCAATTATCGATACCGAAGTTCAATCTAGGCCCAGTATCGAAGTAGGAGGCCCTGCTAGATACAGCAAGGATCGAAATTATATTGTTATTCCTTATAGCTCAAAAGGGAATATTCTGGAGAATTTTGAAGCTGATTCGAAGATTGAATTAACTTCGGTTGACGGAGACCGAAGTAATAAAGTTGGAGTACTGGAATTAGCGAAGTGCAGTGATTCTGAGTTGTACTTGTTTGCGAGTGGTTCGAATCGCCTGAACAATGTTAAAGCTGGAGCTAAGCTATTTCTTACGACACAAATGGATAAATCTTCATTTGCAAGAAGAAAATCTGCGATCGGCAGGGTTCTGGATGATAGAGCGGTAACGCCTAGATTGCTAAGCTATTTTGACGATACCGATACTTGCGAACCAAAAATTATCGGTGAAGCGCCTACGGAAGATGACTTTAATTTATATGATCGTCGTGACCGCGGTGGAGCAGTAATTAAATTGAATGACGCTCAATGCGAAGCCTTTACTCGACTTATTACAACCGCTCCAGTTTGTTTTTTGCAGGGGCCACCTGGTACCGGTAAAACTGAGTTTATTGCAGCGTTTTGCCACTACATAATTACCAAAACAGATGCACAAAATATTTTATTGGTGAGTCAATCGCATGAGGCGGTCAACACTGCTGCAGAGCGAATCCGAGAGCATTGTGAAAGGCTAGATACTACTCTTGATATAGTTAGATTTAGTAATCGTGACGTTACTGTGTCAGATGAACTTATGGACGTTTATTCAAAATCGATCGTTCGAAATAAGCGTGAACTATTTCAAGCAGAAAAAAGACAACGGATCTTGGCTCTTGGGATTTCACTGGGTGTGAATCAGGAATATTTAAACGCTCTCATTACAGCCGATTTGAAAATTTTCGTATTAGCTCGCCAATTCATTCGATTTGGAAAAGACATCGAAAACGATCAAATTTCAAAAAAAGAAAAGCAAGAATTGAGAGGGTATCAAGATGCAATTTACCTTGAGTTAGATATGAAAATTCAAGCTGAGTATGGTTTGAAAATATCAAAATCTGACGATGTTGCCAGCCTTATTGAAACTATTCGTAGATTGATTTCTCGTAATTATGGAATTGCTCCTCATGAGGCGCGACGTTGTGAGAGCGTGTTGCAAATCGCTAGCGATTTCTACGAGAGACTTTCAAACGAAGGTGTCAACTATGACGAATTTTTAGCTCGTACAAGAACTTTGGTCTGTGGAACATGTGTGGGCGTAGGCCACCAAAATTTAAATATTGCAAACAATCAATATGATTGGGTAATTATTGATGAAGCCGCCCGCTCATCCCCAAGTGAGCTATCCGTTGCCATGCAATCTGGGCGCAGGATATTACTGGTTGGCGATCATTGTCAACTGCCTCCGACATACCAAGATGAACATGTAAAGGCAATAGCACGCCGCCTCGGAGTTTTAGAAAAAAGTCCTGAATATGAAAGATTGATGAGAAGCGATTTCGAACGAGCATTTGAATCTAACTTTGGTAAGGTGGCTGGTGCAACTTTGACCGTGCAATATCGGATGCAGGAGGCGATTGGAAATTTAATTTCCAAAATATTTTACAAAGAAAAATTGAGGAATGGAGAACGTGCCATTCCTAAGTGTTTCGATTTTGTACCTGATACTTTGAAATCTGTCGTTACTTGGTTAGATACAGGGTCTCTTGGTAATCGTGCTCATCATGATGGAATAAAAGGAAATCCAAGTATTTTTAATGTGGCTGAAATCGATCAAATTATCATTCTCTTAAAACGTATTGAAGAGGATGAGAATTTTTGCGTTCAATTAGCAGAGACCGCAAAGAATTTTGAACCTACTATTGGCATAATCTGTATGTATGGGGAACAGAAACGGCTGCTTCGTAAGCGATTCAATGAACAAATTTGGAGGGAAGAATTTAGCAGAATGGTAAAGATTGATACAGTTGATAGTTACCAAGGCAAAGAAAATCGAATTGTCATTGTTTCGTTGACCAGATCTGACTCTGAAAAAAGTACAGGCTTTTTAAGAATACCAAATCGAATAAATGTAGCGCTCTCTAGAGCGATGGACAGGCTCGTTATTGTTGGAGATATTCGTATGTGGAATGGAAAAAATATTGATTTTCCACTTGGGCAAGTAGCTTCATATATTCAGGAAAGGCAGAAAGATTCTCGTTATTCAATCGTACGAGTGAATAAAAATTCTGAAGGGAAAAGTAAATGAATAATAAAGATCCGCTAGTGCCAATTTTTCAGCTTGACCTAAGCGTTCCAATTCAGTCATTTGTTATCGAGTTTTCTGTGATAAAAACAGGCGGATTGCCTTTTGTACCTGAATTTGTTTTACGTTTATTGAATATTTCCAATCTTTCGATTGATGCATTGGCCGGTTTTTTTGGTTTCAACCCCAAAGAAGTGAACCTCGCTATTTCTAGTCTAATTGATAAAGGTGATGTCGAATATTTACGTGATGGACGGGTCTCATTAACGCCTTTATCGAGACAATATTTTGAAGAAAATGGTAAGGAGCCATTATTCAAATCTCTGGGTGATTTCCGTAAACGTTTTACATTTGAACTATTTGATTTTAAGTATTTTGGTGTAGACGAAAAATATTCTGACACTCGAAATTCAGTTCTACTTGATGTCGAGAACGAAAAGCGAGCGAATAGTGTGAGTTATGCTGGGCGAGCGTTTCAGAATTCATTTCGCGAGATTTATCGCAAGGGCGACATTATTAAAGTTGAGGAAGACTCGAAAATCCCAGATCTTTACAAAATTAGCGATATCAGAAAGACTCGTGACTTAACTGCAAGAGTTTCCGTTACGTTTCTAATGAATATTGAATCGGGAGTTATTGAGAGGAAGCTTAATTCTAATTTTCCTTCGTCAGAATCGTTTGAGCGTACATTGACCGAAGTTATTTCTTCTGCAAGCTCAAGAAGTAATTTGAAAGAAATTTCAATTTTGGCGGATTACTTTCGAGATAATGTCACTCTTAAAGCATTAGACGGCAACAATTTGGATATCGCATATTTGCTAACTAAGCAATTTTCCGACAGGGTTCATAAGGATGATGTTGCATCTCGTATTTTTGGTTCCTTGCATCTTTCTGCTAATTGGGCTCATGTTCAAAAAACCTTGGAAAATTGCAAGAAGAGGATAAAAATAGGAAAAAACAGAACCCCACTTAGGTTTGATTGGTTAATTCCGTCTAATCATACTTGGGGACAATGTGAAAATATAAGGCAAAGTTTAGTAAATTTTCTAGATTTTTCAGCAGGCATTACAACTAAAGCAGGTGTGGTTCCCATTGACAGTCGTATATTGTTTCCGTTTGAATCTACCCCTGATGTGAGGGATGTGCGCAAGTGTACAAAAGAATTCAAAGAGGCAGAAAATCTCTTAAATGGTTTTGTTGCGTCGCAAGCGGACGGTTACGTAGAGGCATTATGTTTAGAAAACAATTTTGCTATTGTTATTTATCACCTCGCTTTACCAGATTGGAATGGGAGCGTTGTTCCGTTTGGTTTTGTTACTGAAGATCAGACCATAATTTCGCTAGTTGATAGCTTTATACAGAACACTATCTCCGGCTACACCTCAAGCCTTGAACCAAAGTTTTTTGGCCCTCTAAAAAGTCAAATATCTTTAGAGTAGTCTTTTTCAATATCGAAATTTGAAAAATACGTCCAGTCACGTTGTAAGCTTAATAAATTATGGTGTGGCCAATATGACTGGACTTCACAGTAACCTGAACTTTAGATAATGCCTTTCGGTAGTTGTCAACAAAGATGTCGCGTCAAGTCATGCTGCTAGCATTAGTTCCTCTGCCTGATTTCGTTTCGGATTCAGCCAGACCTCGTCCTTCAATTTCCAATCCCGCGTCGCACCAGACCAG